>CAZOSQ010000092.1:0-10319 GCA_964582245.1 uncultured Bacteroidales bacterium
ATCTATCCAAATTTTCACATGGAGTTGTAAAGTTTCTTATTTTTGTATTTCCGCAATTTATCTTTGTGTGATATTAGCTCCACTCTATCTTTTTTCACCAAAAGAACCAAATTGTGTATGTTGTTGACGAATTCTGGTGGTAAAGTTGTTGCTTCCAATATTCTTTTCTCTCCCGAAACGTGATGTACCAGTTGAATTTCATTTTTTCCTGATAAAAATTCCAGGGCAAGAAATTCATTGCCGTTTTTTCGAAAGTACAAGCTGAATGAACTCTCTTCACTATCTTTACCAAGGGTTACTTTTAGGTTCATCACGAAATCTCCCAGGTCATATTTTACAAATTCATTGTGACGGGTAATATTATCATTATATATTTGTGATCCACTCCCTTCGTTAAATAACCATATATCAGATTGATTATCAGATGTAAACTGGTACCAGTTCTCGTGAGAATCAAAGTTAAATTTATCGAAAAACCAAAAAGATATCGGGAGATTATTGGAAGGAGCCTCCTGCTCATCCACGATATTTTCTGCATATTTTACCACTTTTAAACTATCAAATGCAGCTTTGCTTTCGACAGAATAAAACCCTACTCTTCCATAGGAAGAAAGAGAAGATTCCGTATTTATCACGAGTTTGTCATCCAGGTAACCTTGAATTTTATCCTGGTTGATTATCACGGTTAAATCATGCCAGTCATCATTTATATCTTTATCCAACTTTTTCTCTTCCAAGATAAACCAGCCAAAAGGTTGCTTGCAATGATAAGCAAGTTGCACTTTATTGGTTTCCTTGTGAAGCCTAAGTAAATAGAAACCTTTCTTGGTTTCACGGAATATTAGCCCCGCCCTGCTATCATCATGATTATCTAAAATTCTAATTTTGGCCTTGATAGCATAGTTTTGCCACTCATTTTCTCCCATAAAAATAGCATGAAGCATTTCATCACTCTCGTATTGATGCAACACGTTGTCCTTGAGAAACCAGGTTCTTTCCCGGGTGGCGCCGGTAGCTTGTTCCCAATTGTTAAAAACATTGTAATCATTGAAATTCTCCTCCATCAAAAGGTCGTTGTTTTCAAATATATCCCCTATTTTCTTTTCTTCTTTTTTCAATTGATTTCCTTGTTTTTTCTTATCTGTCACGGTAGTGATCTTGAGAGATTTCACCTTGTTCAAAGTAACATTATAGTTTTGGGTTTCTTCAATATTTTGCTCCTCGATCCAGGTTTCATACCCTTCGTTGGTGAGACATATCGAATACCAGCCAGGTCTTAACTTCATCTTTAATGGTGTTGATCCCATTTTCTGGTTGTTGATAAAAACTGTAGCCCCGTTAGGATTCGAGGAAAAAGAAACATTAACCGAATCCATCGTTTGATTCAAGGAGACACCATTTAAAAGAGAATCCAGGAAATGTAACGGGACAGCAAAATTTGTTTCAGGTGATTCATAATAACTATTAATAATCCCGATTACTTTACCAGCATCATCGAGAACGGGTCCGCCACTGTTGCCTGGTTTTATTACTGCATCGGTCTGAATCTTCGTGAGGGTTTCCCTGTCATCATGCCTTAAAGCAGAAATTGCTCCTTGACTCACGGTGATTTCCGGTCCTCTTTGAATTACCGAGAAAGCTTCCCCGTAGGGATATCCAAAAATAAAAACTGGCATGGATTCAACCAATTTGTTCGAAGAATCGATCTCGAGGTAGGGTGTTTCTTCTATTTCATTTACCTGTAGAATGGCTAAATCCTCCTTTTTATCAACATTTAGCACAACACCGGAGTATACCTTGTGATCTTTTTTACCACTGTATTGGATAATTTTTATTTCTTCCAATAACAATGGATAATTAATCCCATAAAATGAAACATACGGGGCAATCACGTGATAGTTAGTAACCAAGTGTCCCTTGGGGCTGATAAAAAAACCTGTACCAGAAGATTTAAATTCCTCGTTGGTTAAAGGAAATTTATTGTTTACTTCAATATATACAGTGGATGATTTGATTTTATCAATTAATTCGGTAGGTAAAGTCTGTCCTTGAAGGCTTGCCACTATAAAAAAATTTAAAATTGCGATAAACAGCAAGCTCGATATTTTGTGTAAAACTATTCTTTCCATACGTTTAATTCCTCCCTTACTTTAAGTTCGAGGTGTTGAAGTACTATTTCAACATCATTTTCATTAAATCTGTCAAGGATGTGTTGTTTCAATTTCTCTGCCGAATAAACAGATCGATGTTGTCCCCCAGTACAACCGAAGTTTATAGATAAATGATTGAATTTGCGATTGGTATAATTTTCTACAGTTTGGTCAATAATGTGGAAAATATGTTCTAAAAATGTATTCATTCCTGTTTTTTCTTCAATGAATTGACAAACATCCCTATCTCTTCCCGTTAAATCTTTAAATCTTTGTTGTCTTCCGGGATTTTCAATACCCCTACAGTCAAAAACAAATCCTCCTCCATGCCCTGATAAATCAGCTGGAATTCCTCTTTTGTAGGAAAAGCTATTAATGTGAATTCTCAATTTGGAAATAATGCCGGGGATCTTTTTCATGAAATCTTCATGAGTCAAATGTTCAAAAATTTGCTTTAGTGCGGGTAGTTCGATTTTTAATTCCACGTTTTGTAGTATCCATTTCAAGTTCTTAATAGCATGGGGAATACTTTGAATGAATAATTTCTTTCTCTCGATCAATCCCCGGAACCCATAAGCTCCCATTGCCTGCATGAGCCTGATGAGCACGTAAGGATAGTAATAATCCAGGAATTCTTTTTCATTGATCCCAGATTTTTGACTTATTATCATGGCATAGTGTTTCAAAAGATCTTCCCGCATATCAAAAGGTAAGTCAATCTTGGATTCAAACAAGAGAGAGGCCACGTCATATTGCAATGCTCCTTTTCTACCCCCCTGGTAATCGATATAATAAGGATCATTATTTTTCATCATGATGTTCCTGGATTGGAAATCACGGTAAAGAAAATATGAACAGTCTGTTTCCAATAAATAATCGGCAAATTTTTGAAAATCGTTTTCCAGCAATTGTTCATCAAAGGGAACTTTCACTATCTTGAGAAAAGAGTATTTAAAATAATTAAGATCCCAAAGGATAGATTGTTTATCAAAGGCAGACCTGGGGTAGCATAATTCAAAATCCAAGTTTTCCCTTCCCTTGGTTTGAAAATCCGATAGATCTTCAAGAATTTGCTTGTACAAGGATACAAGGCTTTTCATATCACCATTTTTCCTTAAATAAGCAACACGTTCAAGTAAAATTTCATCCCCCAGGTCTTCTTGCAGGTAAATGTTATTCTCGATATCTTCCAGGTAAATTTCAACCACTTTAAGTCCTTTTTCATGGAAATGCCTTGATAATTTAATAAATGCCAAATTTTCTTTTTTGTCCTCGTTATATGTTCCCATAACCGTGGATTTAGGACCTTTTATTCTATAATACTGCCGGTAAGAACCTGATTGTGGCAAAAGAATCATATCTTCAGGTTCGGTACCCGACCATTTTTTGTACAGATCAACTAGTAATTCAGTTACTGCTTTTACATTCATCAGTATATTATTTAATTTTAATTTTCAATGGTTCACCTTCAATTTGTTTCGGTGGAAAAAACCTGTTCCCGGGAAAGTTACAGGTCATAAACCTGTTAATTATATACCTTAGGTAAGCTCTTCTTGGTCCTTTTGTTTTTGTGCCCCATTTTAACTTATCCTTAAGGATGAAGGTTACATTAGAAAGTAATGATTTTTTAGGAAAAAATAAAAATAGCATCAAACTTGAAAAAAACAAAATAATTTTCTACTTTTAACTTGCCTCAACCCTAGAAAATAAAATGCATGAACTACAAACTATATGATTCGAAACAATTAAATTTTGTTGAATTCAATATCACGGGAGACAATACGAACCATATCCGTTGTGATAAAGAATCAAAATTCCTGGATACTGCTGTATTCAATCTGTTCACACGTTGTTTCGAACAAAGCAATAAATTATATGATTATTTTGAACCCACGAAATACAATCCAAGGAGTATCGTGATTCTTCAAAATCAACTTAAAGAAAACCAGGGAAGACTTAATACCATGGGTTCTATACAAGAATTCATTGATTATGTCAATAGCCACAGCATGGGATTTGAATTTATAGAACAGTTAGAAGAAGAAAATAAAAATTGGAAGGATCACTGGGAAAAAATCCGCAAGAATATTCTCAAAATCAATATTGAACTTATCTCATTGGTTGAACAATGTATTGATGAAGGTAGGGTATTATGGATTATTGGATATTAAAGGTCTAACATGATGAATAGAATAGCTCATTTTAATATTTTAGTGTTAGTATTTTTATTTTTTTTCTCTTGCGGGAAAGAAGATACCAAGGAATATGAATTCAAGGACCAGGAGGCCCAAGGAAAAATTAAAGGAAAAACTTTTTTTTACCAATCTGGCAGCAGTAAAATTTCGGGAGATACTTCCGAGATTTTTATTGATTTATACGAAGCAGAATTGAATGAACCTTGTAATCTTTTAAACCAGGAACAACGTTACCTGAACTTTAGAGTTCCCATGGAACCGGGGGTAGTAAATTTGTACTTTGGCGTTTCTAAAACTTCCAGGGTGGTCACTTTCTATGATTTGACCGTAGATAATTTTTTCATGTTGGGGTTGAAGGGTGCTGTTAAAATTAACTCGATTGATTCTATGAATGGATTGGTGAAAGGAGAAATAGATGCCTGGGGCGATGAAAATAATTATATTAATGGATATTTTGAAGCGAAATTATGCAAATAGGTAAATTTAGTTTCTTAAAAGATCCTTACCTGGTGATTTTCAATTTTGGATAAAATTACTCATACTTATTTTTAAGAATCGTTTTTATTAGTAGATTAAATTTTCTTAATATGAATTTTATCAAGAATTTAAAAATAAGGTATAAGCTTATTATAATGTTATTAATATTGCTAATACCTACGATTATCTTGTTGTTTGATGTGACAATCTATTCTGTTAAAGAATATAAACAATTGAAAAAAATTGAGGACAATCTTCATCAAGTTGTCTTGGTTTCAACACTGATTCACCATTTACAAGATGAAAGGGCATTAACCTATGGTTACCTCGGGACAGGGGGGGGGAAATTTGGGAATAAGTTAGATTCTCAAAGGCAGGAAACCAATGTAGCAATTAACCAGTTAGAAGACCACCTCGAAGAACAAGACAACCAATTTTCGGGGTTTCAATTTTTCTCGAAACTACGTGAATTCAGGCAGAGGATTGATCAACATGAATTAGATTCACTTGAGTTTGAACATTTCTACCAAGAAGTTAGAAAAGAATTTATCTCTCGTTTAAAAGATGATACTCGAGAGATTAATGATCATGAATTACGAAAACAACTACAAGCCCATTCCAACTTGGTCATTGCCAAGGAATACCTGGGGCAGTTGCGCACGCTTTTTAATAATTTTTTTACCCGGAAAGGTTTATCATATAAAGAGTATAATTCATTTGGTAATTATCATTTACTTTATTCTTACCACGAGGAAGATTTTTTAAATACAACCTCTGAAAATATTAGACATTTTTATAATGAAAAAATAGCTGAAAAAGAATACCGGAAAATACATTCCACAATGGAAAAGATGTTGGAAAATCCTTCGATGGATTTCTCCGGGTTCGATGAAGTATACTGGTATAGTCTATTTACTTCTTATCTTGAGAATCTTAGAAATGTAGAGAAATATTCCCTGGGTTACATAAAGAATTTATTAAGTGAGAAAATTGAAAAAAATTACGCCCAAATAACTATTTATTTTATAATCGTTTTTCTTTCATTTTCATTATCCATTTCATTGGCTCTATACCTAGTTCGATACATAATAAATTCTGTTACAATACTAAGAAGGGTATCTGCGCAAGTAAGCCAAGGCATATCAAAGGTGAAAATCCCCTTGCAGTCGAAGGATGAATTTGGAATGTTGGCAGATTCTTATAAACAGATGGTCTCCAGGAATACAGAAATGGCTTATTTAGCAGAATCCATTGGTAAAGGTAATTACGAAGGTCATATTATTACGGCAGGTGAACAAGATTTATTGGGTAATTCCTTACTTAGAATGAAAGAAAACTTGGAAAAATTATCCAGCGAAAATGAGAAAAGGAATTGGATGTTAACAGGTATCTTCAAGTTAAATGATCTTATGAGCGGTGCCATTGAAATAAATAGCTTGGGCAGGAAAATCATTGATTTTCTTTGCAAGTACCTGGAGGCAGAAATTGGGGCTATATTCGTGCATGATGAGCAGAGACAATACCATTTCGTGGCAGGATATGGTATCACACGGGATAATAAAGAAGTTTCCTCGTTTTTTCCCGGGGAGGGACTTGCCGGCGAAGCAGTTCAGCAACAAGATATCAAGATAATTAAAAATGTTGCCCCGGGTAATTTTAAAATAAAAACAGGGATAGCAGAATGGAAAGCTGCACATTTACTGCTTGCCCCGGCTTCTTTTAACAAAAAGGTAGTGGGATTAATAGAAATAGGAACAAGAAATAATTTTAGCAACCTTCACGTGGAATTTATGAATGAAGCCGTGGAAAGGATTGCGATTGTTTTTAACAGTTTACTTGGAAACTTGAAAACCCAGGAGCTGCTCCAGGAAACCCAAAGTCAAACCGAGGAATTAGAAAGCCAGCAAGAAGAACTAAGACAAGTAAACATTGAACTGAGAGAACAAAAAGATCAGTTGCAAGATTCCCAGCAAGAGCTAAGGGCTTCCCAGGAAGAGTTGATGGAGAAAAATGCCGAATTGGAGGAAAAGGCAAATAAACTTGAAGAGCAATATGAAATACTTTCGCTAAGAAATAAAGAACTGGACGATGCCAAGCGTGCCTTTGAATTAAAAGTCGAGCAAGTTGAAACCATCAGCAAGTACAAATCAGATTTTTTAGCAAATATGTCCCACGAATTGCGCACACCTCTTAACAGTATCATGATCCTATCCAAATTAATCATGGATGATGCATTGGAACATGGATTAGATAAAGATGTTGAGCATGCAAAGATAATTCAAAAATCAGGAAATGATTTGCTAAAATTGATTAATGGTATATTGGATCTTTCATTTGTAGAATCAGGCCAGATGAAACTTGACATTAAACCTGTTTTACTTTCTTCGCTTGATTCGCCAAAAGAGTTTGTTCAGCAGGCTAAAATAAAAAACATAAAATACAATGTAAACGTTGATGCCAGTGCACCAGGATCAATAAAAACAGATCAATTCCGACTGGAACAAGTTTTAAGAAATTTCCTTTCTAACGCTTTTAAATTTACCCAGGAAAATGGTGTGATTGATTTTAATATTTTCACCCCTCCTACAGGTGAATTTACAGGTTACCAGGACAAAAAAATGGTTGCTTTCCAGGTTAAAGATAATGGAATTGGCATTCCAAGAGAAAAACAACAAATCATTTTCGAGGCTTTTCAGCAGGCCGATAATAGTATTACCAGGGAATTTGGAGGGACAGGTTTAGGTTTATCCATAAGCAAGGAAATTGCCCAGTTACTTGGCGGAAGTATTGTTTTAGAAAGCCAAGAAGGAAAGGGAAGCACTTTTACCCTTTTGTTACCAGTCGAATTTGAAAAAGACAGGGATAAGGAGGATATGGATGCAAAAATGGTTGGGGAAACATTTATTTTACCGGGTGAAAACAAGGAAGATGTTATATCCCATCAAGCAGGGGAAAATAAAAAAAATATCCTTATCATCGAGGATGATAAAGGATTCAATAACATCATTGCAGATTTTGCCAAGGAAAGGGGTTTTAATGTTAGCCAAGCTTTTACTGGTGCAGAAGGGTTAGAAACCTTAAACAATTCTTTTCCCGATGTACTTTTCCTAGATATCCAGCTTCCCGGGATAAATGGGTTGGAAATTTTGAAAAAAATGAAAAAAAATAAGCGTTTGAAACATGTCAAGGTGCACCTGATGTCAGCTTATAATTACGAGAAACAGTTAAAAGAAATCAATGAAATTGACCGTTTCTTGGTTAAACCAATTTCCATGGAAACCCTAAGCCGCGCTTTTATTCAAATAGGGCAAGATTTGAATAACCTAGAAAAAGTGTTGATCGTGGAAGATAATGATATTGAAAATGATGCCATCGCAAAATTACTTGATTCACATGGTATATCATCATATCCTGTTTTTTCCGGGGAAGAAGCGCTCCAAGTTTTAAAGACTAGGAAATTTGATGCGATTATATTGGATTTATTGCTTCCGGGAATAGACGGGTACAAGGTAATGCAAGACCTGCGAAAGAGCCATAAAAATATCCCTATCATTGTTTACAGTGGGAAGAATTTAACCGGTGACGAGGAAAGAAAATTGAAAAAATTTGCCAATACCATTATAATTAAAAATGAATATTCCTTTACCCGTTTAATGGATGAAGTACAATTATTTTTAAATAATATACAAGATAAATTGATTGGAGAAAATAAAGGAAGTAGTGAATTTCTTTTCCCGGGTGAAATATTGAAACATAAGAAAATCCTCCTGGTAGATGATGATATCAGGAATATTTATTCCTTGTATAACATCTTTGAAAAAGAAGGAATGGTAATTGAAGTGGCCAATGATGGACAGGAAGCAATAAAAAAACTCATGGAAATAAAAGATATTGATATTATCTTGATGGATATAATGATGCCTAAATTGGATGGAATCCAGGCTATCCGGGAAATTAGGAAACTAAAAACAGGTAAACATGTCCCAATAATAGCTTTAACAGCAAAAGCCATGAAGGAAGAGCGTGAAAAATGCATTGGCGCAGGTGCATCTGATTTCCTTACAAAACCAATTAATATTGAAAAATTAGTTACATTGATGAAGGTTTGGGTATATGACCAAAAAAACAAGGAAAGATCCTAGCAATTTTGACGAGAAAACTAACCTCTTGCTTGAAAAAATTAATGATCAATACGAGTATGATTTTAGGGGGTACTCCCAAGCTACAGTACATCGCCGATTAATTAGGTTCATGCAGGATAATAGTATCAATGAATTGGATGAGCTGGAAAATATGCTTTTAAAAAACAGTTCACTTTTTTTTGAACATTTTCTTCCTTCATTTACAATTACCGTGACTGAAATGTTCCGGGATCCTTCATTTTTTAAAGCCATAAGGGATTATGTTGTTCCTGTTTTATCCACTTATCCATTTATCAGGATATGGGATGCAGGATGTTCCACTGGTGAAGAATTATTTTCCTTGGCCATTTTATTGAAAGAAGAACAACTATTGGATAGGACAACAATTTATGCCACCGATATCAATCAAAAGGTATTACAAAATGCCCAAAAAGGTATATTTGAGATGAACAAGATGTCCTTATACTTAAATAATTATCATAAAGCAGGGGGCAAACGAGCCTTTACAGGATACTTTGTTCAAGAAAAAAACAGGGCAATCTTTGATATTTCCTTGATAAAAAATGTAGTGTTTTATCCCCATAATTTAGTTGTTGATGGTTCTTTTAATGAATTTCACCTGATCCTGTGCCGCAATGTCCTTATTTATTTTAAAAAACAACTGCAAGAGAATGTTTACAAATTATTTTGTGACAGTTTGATTCCACTAGGATTTTTAGGGTTGGGGGACAAGGAGACCATCATGTTATCTTCTTTCCATCCTCGATTTAAAGAAGTTACCCGGGAAGAAAAAATATTTAGGTTTACGAGTTAAAAAAGTAAATATATATTTAGCTAAAACATGGGTTTATAGAAAAAAGGCAACTAAAAATGAGGTAAAAGAAGTTAAGGGAATTAACAAACCACCAGGTATTTAACAAACAAACAATGAGTGATTGCATTATCTTTATTTAAATATACTTTCTTGTAGATTGTATTAAATAAACAATAGAAGTAGCGATAAAGGAGTTTACTTTAAACAGGTTTTTAATTCAATGATATTTTTAGTTACATGCTCTAATGTTTGGGATAATTGGGTATTAATATTTGTAATCCAATAGAGATATTATTAATTTTATCAAATTTATGTAAATCATTTGCTAAATGGATAGAGGAGAAAAAATTAATATTCTGCTGGTTGATGACAGGGAAGAAAATCTTCATTCTTTAGAAAGTCTACTTTGGCAGGATGAATATTATTTTTTTAAAACAACCTCGGGAGAAGGGGCTTTAAAAATTTCAATAAAAGAGAACATTAATTTGATATTGCTTGACGTGCAAATGCCTGGTTTAGACGGGTATGAAGTTGTTGAATT
>CAZOSQ010000093.1:0-10304 GCA_964582245.1 uncultured Bacteroidales bacterium
CACCGGGAGATCTATCCGATTTTTTCGAATACACTTATTATTCTCATGAAATGGGTACGAGAAAGCCTAATAAAGAAGCATACCTGCATGTACTGGAAAAACATGATCTTGTTCCGGGTGAAACCTTGTTTATTGATGATTCGTTGCAAAATATCGATGCAGCAAGGGAATTAGGAATAGTAGGTTACCATTTAGAACACCCGGAAACAATTATTGAGTTATTTAAAGATTTCTAGTGTTGCATCAAGCGTCAATACTGCCAGGTTAATGACAATTATGATTTTTTGTGATGGATTTACCCGGCTTTAAACCTCTGAAAAATAAATAATTAAAGAATTACCAGTTTAGAAAAGGGCTTCCCCACCTGATGTAAAAACCATGTTCCCCAAATTTATTGATCTTATATCCTGCACCTATAACAATGTCATAATAAGTAACAAAATCAACTCCTAGGCCGACACCATAGAGTAATTCATTGTTGAGACTGTTACCATCATGTGAATCGGGACTATAAACAAAGGCCGCATCAATATTCAAGTCTAGGTAAAGAGCATAAAAAGCTTTATTGAACTTTGGATTATCTATAAAATCAACCTTGATATTTTTTGGAGCTATTAATTCATATTTTAACACATTTTTATTAAAAATATAATCTTGGCCATCGATCACGTAGTTTTCATATCCAATGAATGATTCGTTGTAGCCTAGGGTGCCGCTTAAGAAATAGGGAAACTGTTGGGTAATTACAAGCCTTCCCTTAAGACCGGAACCAAAATAAAATTTATCCCAAAAAGGGAAAAAATAAATAAAGGAACTCTCGGTAAAAATATTATTTATAGAATTAATCCCCAGCCCGATGTTACTTAAACTGAATTTTAAAGAATACCCTTTCAGGGGATATACATAAGAATCTTTCATATCCCTTGAAAAAACATAGTTAGCAGAAATAAATGAAACTTCTGGGTTAGGCTGTCCGAAATAATCCGGGTTAATAGAAATAATGGTATCTGCAACCGAGAACATATTGTAACTCAATGCTAATAGGTGATGGTCATATAATTGTGGGCGGTAAGACAAATTAACATGGGGATGTATGGAAAGCCTGGCATAACCACTATTGACATTAAAATAAAGCGGTTTGTCATTGTACGTGTTATAAATGATTTCTTGTTGCCGGTTTACCTTTACACTGGCCATTAATCCTATTTTTTGGGATTTATCGATGTAAGGATTGCTATATGAGATAGAATATTTTTCTTTATAACCCATGATGGCAGTTGCTTGAAATCTATCTTTTCGGCCGGTAAAATTGTTCCAGCGAAGATCAAGACCATAATTAACACGGTTCCAATTTTGTTCTTTAATCCAAACATTAAAATTACGATCTGCCATTTCAAATATTGGATTGGGCCATAAGTACCATCTTTCCTGCACCTTGATGGTAAAGTTTATTTCTTTTTTATTATGATCTAAAGTATCGAACTCGTAATGGATATCCACGATATTAAATAACGAGGTATTATTAAGGTTTTCTTGGCTTCGCTGAACGTGATAATTCAACTGTCTTTCATAGATAAAAATTTCCCCGTAAAAAGTTAATTCCCTGGTAATAATGGATTCTTTTGTTTTTTCGTTTCCTATCACGATAATCTCACCCAGCAGGTATTTTTCACCTGTTGGTTCCATAAAGGTTGATAATGTATCAGAACCAATTAGCGGTATATTTAGGGAAAAAAATATGATTACAAGCCACTTATTCATTTAAATACAACGATAAAAAACAGATTAAGTTATTTTTCAGTCTATATTTTAAAGATAGACTATACTTTTCTTTAATGTAAAAATATTATTAAATTTTAAATCAAAAAAAGTCATATTAATTTAAAGGACGAAGATAATGCTCGAAAAGATGCTTTCATTGTGATATTTATTAGGAAAACATCGGGATTTTTTGTTCTTATTTAAATCACGGGCAAAATGTATGGATCAACATATTAAATTATCCATCAAAAATGCTTGCATAAATTGTAATTTTGCACTAGTTTCATGCCCA
Source organism: uncultured Bacteroidales bacterium (assembly GCA_964582245.1). GTDB lineage: Bacteria > Bacteroidota > Bacteroidia > Bacteroidales > CAZOSQ01 > CAZOSQ01. The sequence goes on from CAZOSQ010000093.1 coordinate 2,054, forward strand.
TGAAGATTTATATTTTTCATTACCATTTACACCCGGGTGGTGTTACAAGAATAATTCAATCACAAGTAAAAGCCATAAAAAAAATTATTCCGGATGCCCGCCTTCATATTATTTGTGGGTGGTGTCCCGATATTTCTTACTACGTGAATGAAGGGATTGAAATATCTATTTTTGAGCAATTAGATTATCTTTCAAACCAGGTAAAAGAAAAGGAAATGTTTGTTTTGGAAAGGAAAATAACACAATTTTTCAAGTCCTTGATAAAACGCGAAGACATTATTCACTTTCACAATATGAACCTAGGGAAAAACCCGGTGGTAACTTTTGTAATGTATAAATTGGTAATGGAGGGTTACAGGGTTTTTAACCATGCACATGATTTTTCCGAGGATAGACCATTGAACTGGGAATTTTTATCCCGTATCATCAGTGGATATTTTGGCGAACCGTTAAAAAAAGTAATGTACCCTAATGTATCCAATTATAAATTAGGTATTTTAAATAGTTTCGATTTTCGTAGGTTAAAAGATTATGGGATCCCGGTTGAAAGATTATTTCTTTTGCCAAACCCGGTTGATATAGGAGAAATAAAAATAATAACCAAGGAGTCGGCAAAAGAGCAAGTATTCAATAAACTACCCTTGGATCCTTTAAAAAAGAATATTACTTACCCGGTTAGGGTGATAGAAAGAAAAAATATAGCTGAATTTATTATTCTGTGTGTTTTGTTTTCGGGAGAGGCCAACTGGATAGTTACTCTTCCACCGAAAAATCCCGTGGAAGTGGAAACATATGAAAAATGGAAAAAATTTTGCACGGATAATAAAATACCTGTTTTTTTCGAGGCGGGGTTGCAAGTCGATTATTCCCTATTGATCAATGCAAGTGATTATTGCATTAGCACTAGCATGCGAGAGGGATTTGGAATGGCTTTCATGGAACCTTGGTTGTTTAAAACTCCTGTTATAGGTAGGAGCATCCCTTATATAAAGGTGGATCTTGAAAAAGAAGGAATGCTTTTGGATGGACTTTATAACCAATTATTGGTGGATTGGAACGGGATGAAAAAAGATTTTATACATTTTTCCCGCGAGGAAAAAGAAAATATAATCTTGAATGTTATAAATGGAGAGAAAAAGAAAGAAATTGTAAAACTTAATCCATGGCTAAATGGTTTATTGAAAAATATAAAAGAAGAAGAACTGGAACATAATTACAGGGTGATTAAAGATAAATTTAATTTAATCAATTACGGGAAAAGACTATTGAATGTATATGAATCATTTAATTGAACTTTTTGAAAACGGTGATAAATTGCAGGTTATCCCTACACGAGTGGAGGAAAAATTTTATCCCGATAAAGAAATTAAAGCGATAGTATTTGATATTTATGGCACTTTATTAATATCGTCATCAGGAGATATTGATCAATCAGCAAGTGATGGCCAATACTTGGAAAAAGCTTTTGCAGGAGCCGGGCTGCACTTGGTCTCCAAGAATGGTGAAAAGGATGAATTGCTCACGGGTATTTTCAAACATCTCGAGCAAGTCATAAAAAAACACCAGGATACTAGGAAAACTGCCAATGTCCTCTATCCCGAGGTAGATATTCGCAATGTCTGGAAAGATGTTATCGGGGAAGGAATTCGGAAAGGATATTTTCTGAAAAAAGATGATTTTGACCTGGAAAAATTGATATTTATTTTCGAGTGGTTGAGTAACAAGGTATATCCTATGCCGGGTATGAAAAGGGTAATTGATGAACTTATCGCGAAAAAAAAGCCTATCGGGATCATTTCCAATGCACAATTTTACACACCGGTTATGATGAATTACTCCCTGAATAATAAAATTGACGTGTCAGAAAATATTGATGGGTTTGATCCGGAAATTTCGGTCTTTTCTTATAAACAACTCAGGGGAAAACCGGATTTTGAATTATTCCACCCCGTATTAAAAGGGTTAAAAGACAAGTATAATTGTCTGCCGCACCAGGTGTTATTCGTGGGCAACGACATGTTCAAGGATGTCTATCCTGCATTCAAAACTGGTTTTAAAACCGTTCTTTTCGCGGGAGACAAGAGGTCTTTAAGATTAAGAAGAGACAAAGAAGAAGTTAAGAACCTCGAACCTGATTTTATTATAACCAGGTTAGAACAACTTTTTGAAATCGTGAACCTATAAATCGTGAGCAGGCTGTTTAAAAAAAAACAGGTTGTACATGAACTCCCGCTGGATTTTACCCGGATTCAAGGAGATGGTTGAATAAAAAATGAATAAAAATGAACATATCACACCTTAATGTTGGCATCTTACGTTCCCTTATCGGGAAAAATGACGGGGTTTCCATTGTTATCGATCAAACTGTTAATGCCATGGTCAAGGATATGAATATAAACCTTGGGAATATATTTTTCTTGGCTGCACATATTTCACCAAGGTTTAATTCAGAGACAGATGAAATATTTTGGCATAAGAATGAAATCCATAAAACCATTTTGGAATATTTTGACGGTACACCACCCGATGACTTGGATCAAATGATACATGAACATGCCATGTATGCCAAGAAAGTGATAGCCGATTTTGTCTCTAAAAAAAATATTGATTTAATAATCGCTCACAATACTTCGCACCCCTATAACTTTATCACGGCGGTTGGCATTGGGTATTACCTGGAAGAACTTAGATCCGAGGGAATTATATCACCCAAGGTACTTGTTTGGTGGCACGATTCCTATTTTGAAAGGGAACGTTTTAAAAACCCTAACCCGGTAATAAAAAAATATTTGCATTATTTACCGGGAAAACTGATTGACGGGATTGCTTTTATTAATAATCAACAACCCGATTTGGCAAAGAAACTTTTCGAAAATTTTGATTCCTTTCCTGTCAAATCATTTTTTAAAGAAAGGGCAATAGTGGTTCCCAATACCACCGATATTCCTTGGAATTGGGAAGAACAGGATTGGGATTCAACACGATTGGCTTGTCCTCGCCCCGATAATTATAATAATACATTTTTCAAAGATATCGGGTTACTGACAGAAACGAGCAAGAAAGGTTTCACCCTGGATGACACAATTATCCTACTTCAACACACCCGGGTGGTTCCCAGGAAAAAAATTGAACTTGCAATTGACTTTGCTTTCGAATTAGAAAAAAAGTTTCTTGAAAACGGCCGGGAAAAATGTATCGCACTTTTAATCAGTGGACATTCCGGTGACGAGCAAGTAGAATATAAAAAGTTTCTTTACCGGTATTTTGATCAAAGGAAAAACTTGGAAAATGGCGCCAACGTGATCATGATATTTGGAGAAGAAACTATTTTATCTCACAGGGATATCATAGTCGATAAAAAGTATTACAAATTTGCTGAAATACCTTCCATTATTGCTGCTCATGGCGGGATAGGAACTTATTTCAGCGAAGTTGAAGGTTATGGGAATAACCTACTGGAAATGATGTGCTTGGGGATGCCCGTGGTGATTAATAAATACGAGGTTTTTAAAAGAGACATCGAGGAATTAGGTTTTATACTTCCCGCTATTGAAAATTGTGAATTAAATTCAAGTGTTATCGAGGAAGCATATCAAATTTTAACGGACAATAGCTTACGAAATAAAATCGTGCATCATAATTTAAAAATATTACAAGAAAAGCTCGATCATAAAATTATCGCGAATAAGCTAAGACCCGTGATAAATTATATGTTTACCAAGTTGTTAAAATAAAAAATTAAGCCATGGGAGATTTTTATCAAAATGGATTGGTCACTACCCTTCATAACTTGAGGAAAAGGCCAATTGAAGAAATTGAAGTCGAATTAGTGGAATTTTCAAAAAGCAGGCCCATGGCATTGGTATTACCTTGTTTATATTCCGAGCTGGATGGTCCTGCTTTGCCGCACATTTTAGACGAGATAGCCAAAATTGATTACTTGAATGAAATTGTTATCGGGCTGGATCGTGCTAATAGGAAGGAATTTGACCGGGCAAAAAAATATTTTGCCAGGCTGCCCCAAAACAAAAGAATTATTTGGAATGATGGGCCTCGTATGAAAAGGCTGGAAAAGTTACTGGTGGACAAGAAAATTGCTCCAAGCGAGCTGGGTAAAGGAAGAAATGCATGGTATAGCTTCGGGTTCCTCATCTCTTCGGGAAATTCCGAGGCCATTGCCTTGCATGATTGTGATATCACAACTTATGACAGGTCGCTTTTGGCAAGACTTTTTTACCCCGTGGTTAACCCCATCTTTAATTATAGATTTTGCAAAGGATTTTATTACAGGGCTTCCGAGAACAAGTTAACAGGCAGGGTAGCTCGTTTATTGGTGACACCCCTTTTGCGCACCCTCAAGAAATTTTATGGTTCCTTGCAATACCTTGAGTTTTTAGATAGTTTCCGGTACCCCTTAGCCGGTGAATTCTCCATGAGGGCAGATGTAGTAAAAACGATCCGGATCCCAAGCGACTGGGGATTGGAAATTGGAATATTATCCGAGGTTCATCGGAACAACTCCGTCAACCGTATATGCCAGGTGGAGATATCCGACAGGTATGACCATAAACATCAGCCTCTTTCAGCCGAAAATCCCGATGCAGGATTGTCTAAAATGAGTATCGATATTTCCAGGGCCATCTTTAGCAAACTCGCGGCCAACGGAACGGTGTTCAGCAAGGGAACTTTCCGTTCGATTAAAGCCACCTATTACAGGATAGCACTTGACCTCCTGGAACAATACCATAGCGATGCCATTTTGAATGGTTATGAATTTGACCGGCACGATGAAGAAATAACCATAGATCTTTTCGCACAAAATGTCTACCAGGCCGGGGAAATTTTCCTTTCAAATCCCATGGTTACACCATTTATTCCCAGTTGGAAAAGAGTGTTCAGTGCGATACCGGAGTACATGGATTATTTCTTGGAAGCAGTGGAAATGGACAACAACATGAAGTAAAAAAAATTTCCCTACCGATGGGGTAAATTCCATGAAACTTATAAAACCATGATATTCATGGGTATAGATGTTAATAAAGGAGCCCCGAGAAATTCCGTTGGACATCCCCCTCCGGGGATAAATAACTTCGGGTAAAAGTCGGGCACCCATGAAAAAATAGAATATTTTAACAGGAAAAAAATGGTATCAAACGAATTAGTCACAAAATTAAGAAAAAGGTTACAGTTCATTTACAAGAATTTGTATACCGAAAAGATCTTGGAAGAATTGATTAAGATCATTGATGGATACGTTTCCGAAATATCCCCCCGGGGTGAAGATTGGAGCCAGGAGGACACGGTTTTGATCACCTATGGAGATAGTTTACTTCAAAAGGATAAAGTTCCATTGCAGGTCCTGTCCGATTTTTTATTTTCCAAGTTAAGGGAATCTTTTACACACGTGCATATTTTGCCCTTCTTTCCATATAGTTCTGACGATGGTTTCTCGGTTATCGATTACAAAAAAGTGGATCCCCACCTGGGAAATTGGGAAAATGTTATCCAGGTAGGCAAAAATTTTTGTCTCATGGTCGACTTGGTCATCAATCACATTTCAAGTCAAAGCCAATGGTTTGGAAATTTTTTACAGGGAAAAGATCCCGGTAAAGATTATTTCATCGTGATGGACCCTCGCGAAGATTTGTCGGCTGTCACAAGGCCGCGAAACACACCATTGCTCACTCCATACAATACCACGGTTGGAGAAAAATATGTTTGGACCACCTTTAGTGCTGACCAAGTTGATCTGAATTTTTCAAATCCCCGTGTATTCCTGGAGATGATGGATATATTACTTTTTTATGTATCCAAGGGAGCAAGAATTATCAGGCTGGATGCCATAGCTTTTTTATGGAAGGAGGTGGGAACCAGTTGCCTTCATTTGCCCGAAACCCACGAGGTGGTTAAAATCATGAGAGATATACTTGAAGAAGTTTCTCCCTCGGTCAAAATCCTTACAGAAACCAATGTCCCCAATAAAGAAAACCTGGAATACTTCGGGCAGCAAGATGAAGCACATATGGTGTACCAGTTTAGTTTGCCCCCATTACTGCTTCATAGTTTGCACACCGGCAATGCATTGTATTTTAACAAGTGGGCCGGGGAATTACCTAATTTACCCCCGTCCAACACTTTCTTTAATTTTACCGCTTCACATGACGGCATAGGTGTCAGGCCATTGGAAGGTCTTGTACCACCCGCGGAAATAAAAGAATTACTCGATAATATGAAAAAACTGGGTGGGCATGTAAGCATGAAGGCTAATCCCGATGGGTCAGAAAGCCCTTACGAGATAAATATTACCTATTTTGATGCATTACAAGAAACACAACAAGGAGGCGATCCATACCAAAAAGAAAGGTTTCTTTGTTCTCAAACCATCATGATGGCTATGAGGGGAATCCCTGCTTTTTATATTCATAGTTTGCTTGCGACCCGCAATTATCATCAAGGCGTGGAAGAAACAGGCAGGGCCAGGACCATTAACAGGAGAAAGTATACAGGGGAAGAGCTAAAAACATTATTATCACCGGGATCCATCCATTTTGATATTTTCCGGGAACTAACCGGGAGAATACAATTAAGAAAAAAGATCCCGGGATTTCACCCGGGTAATGTACAGGAAATTTTAGATGCAGGAAATGAATGCATTGCCATAAAACGAAGTACGAAAACCGGGACCGATTTATACTGTTTGGCCAACATCACTAACCATCCCATATCCATTTCTTTAAAGGGTCTTCCTAGCATTTTGAATGATTTACTTACAGGCAAAAAATTTGAATGTGAAAAAGATAGGCTGGATCCCTACCAGGTGGTTTGGCTAGCTCCTTGAGGTTAGAAAACCTGCACCCTTCAACCAAAAGAAACATGTTTCAAAGAAAAGCGTAAAAGCAATAAAACGAACCCGGTTCAACCCGGATCTTAACCCGGTTTTATATGCGAAGACTTATTTTTTACGTTTTCTTGTTTTTTACCTGTACCCCTTTTATAAATGCTCAAAAGTGGGACCCGAGTTACTGGGAAACTTTATTTTGGTTGGATTATTATTACGAGTTGGAGTCAAAAGGAAAATTCACTGCTTTTTATAACAATGGGTATAAAAAATATGAAGGATCGTTCGACCAGGATTTGCCTTCCGGCGTATGGGTACACTATTCGAATAACGGGAGGAAAATGGTGGAGATGGAATTTACCGGGTTTTATAAAAGATGGGATCTTAAAGGGAATTTAGTAGAAACCGGCCAATATGAAAAGGGCGAGAAAACAGGGACATGGATTCAATGGGAAGTGTTGGGAAATGATACCATAAAACTATCCGAGTATGACGTGGAAAATGGCTTGTATATCATTTATCACAGGGAAACAAATTCTACCCGTGAATTCGAGTTACAACTTAAGGAATACAACCAGGACAAGATTTACCCCGGTGCTTTTCATGTAGGCGTCAATTACGGGAAACACCTGCTTAATTTTGACGGTCTTACTTCATTTTTAGTGGGAGATCTACTGGATTTTTCCCTCGATGAGGAACTAAGATGCCTGGCTTTAGACTTGGTGTATAATCCCAACAACAAGAAATATTATTCCGGGATGGCCTGGTATTACCCGGAAACATCCTACCAAATAACCGATAGCATGGGAATAAAGCTCCATGGTTATAATATCCTTCTAAACATAGGCAATGACTTTGTTAACTCGAGGGGATTTGATTTTGCTCCCGCGATAGGTTTCGGCTACTCTAACCTTGTTTTTTCTTTATCTTCCCACGGAAGTTCCATGGTGGACAGCATCTCTTACCCGGATGGTGAAAAATTTTACAACCATAACGCAATCATCAATTTCATGCTGGATATCCGGGTAAATATTGATTTTAATAAATCTGGATTTGACCGCGATGGGATGAGCATAGGCTTGAAACCGGGATATACCAAGAGCGTTTCCAGCGGGAAGTGGAAATCCAAGGGAGGATTTAAGAACCAAGCCCCCGTTACTTACCTGGATGGATTTTACCTGGTGGGAATTTTTTCCCTGTTTTTTTAATATTCTCACGGGAGGATCATCTAAAAAAATACCCATGCTATTAAGAATAAAAATAAAATTAGCGAATAAACAAAAAAATTTGTTTGCCCCTTATTCTTTGCCACAACTGCTTGTCTTGTGCACTGCATGACCCAAAATGTCAGTTTGAAAACTTAATTACTTGATAAATTATTATTTACAGGATGTCAACGTGATGTCGCAAAAC
>CAZOSQ010000094.1:0-10186 GCA_964582245.1 uncultured Bacteroidales bacterium
CGCAAACCGAACCATTGGAACCTGCCTCTGCCGTGGGAGAAGCTACTATCGTTAAATCTTTAAAATCTGTTACGGGATCACAAGGGGTATTTCCATTCACTGTTAATGTTAATCTGACGATATTACCAGCATCCTCGGCGGCTGGTGTATAGGTAGGGGTCAAGGTTGTACCGTTGCTTATGGTACCCGAACCATTATGTGACCAGGATAAAGAGGTATAATTACTTGCAGTTGCATCATTAACGGCATATGATTTATCCACACATACAGAACCATTACCCCCGGCTTCAGCTGTGGGAGCGGCCGTTTCATTGACAGTAATGTTACTTCCTTGTTTAGCACAACCATTGTCATCAATTACCCAGGTTCGATACGTGGCCACCGCGAGGTTGTTGAATACATTTCCTTCTTGGAAAACTGAATCTGAGGTGGAGGTATTTACAATGGCATAATCTAGATCACCGGTACCATCACTTGCAGTTATGGTAACAGAACCCGTTGAGCTCCCCTCGCACGAGTTGGTAGATTCCACATTGGAAATTGTTATTTCACTAGGTATATCAGAAGGATAAACCGCTTTGAAAAAGAATGTTAAATCTGCTCTTTCTGCACAGTTATATTTATCATTAATGACAATACGGTAAGTTGTTTCCGCGGTAACACCTGTCAGAATTAAAGAATTTTGCCCGGGGATATTATCGAAAGGCGCTATACCATCATCATTAGGATCAATTTGCCATTGAATTGAATAAGGTTGTGTTCCCCCGTCAGGATGAGCTTCTAATTCAGCATCATTCCCATCAAAACAAGACAAACCTTTTTTAACTGTAGTCTCTCCCAAAGTGAAAAGTTCTGGCTCATAAATGGGTATATTTGTCACGGGAGAAGCTCCCGGGTTTGAATCATCCACAATCACATAATAGTCCGAATTGGCCGGTAAATTATAAAATCCTGTATCCGCATCATTGGTATTTAATATGGTTTTATAAGGAGTTACAGGACCCGGTATTGGATTTTCGTCATATAAATAATAATTGTATGGAGCTGTTCCTGACGTTATAGTAATACGAATAATACCATTACTCCCTCCATTACAATCCACAGAATCTGTCTTGTAAGTAAACGTTTGTGCCCACGGTTGATTATGTAGGAAAACGAAAACCAATATTGATAATGCGAGTAGTTTTTTTTTCATTTTCTCAGAATTTCTTAATAAGTACTTCTTTAAACTCACTTGTGGTTCCATTTTTATCAACCACGATCAAAACATATTTTCCTTCTTTCAATTTCTTGAATGAACAAATGGTTTCCGTGGTGGGGCCAAATTTTTTTATTAACTCCCCTCCATTAAATGGATAATCATTGTACAAGTAAAAGGAATACCCTGGAACACCTTTAAAAACATTCACATCGACTGTTCCAATTTTTTTTCGTTTCTCCAAATCGATATTGGTTTTTACATCAACATCCAGTTGGGCTTTCAATATTCCTGTAAAACTTAGAAGAAAAATAAAAATAATTAACACTTTCATGATCCTTTTCATAATGATGCATTTTTTCGTAATCCATTATACGGATTTACCAGCGCAAAGTTACAGTATTTTAATACATTCCCGCTGTGTAAAATCAAATTGAGATATTAATTTCCCCTCTTTTTTTGTATGTATTTATTTTTAAAGAGTTGATAAGCAGCTAAAATTATAGGCAAAATAAATACATTAATTTAAATTTCAGAATTATTTTTGATAAAAGCAAGAGTAAGATGTTAAATATCATCTAAAATTAAGAATATATTACTTTAACATAAAAGAACACTTAATACGATGAATATTGAAATGAAGGTAAGAAATTATGAATCACTGGGTAACAAAATGATTACCCAGTGATTAAAACTTGCTCTTAAAGTTAAAATAGAATTATTGATGTTTTAGATTATGGATGAACCTGTTACAAAGCACTCATTTCAAGTCCATTCGATGCCCGGGGAAAAAAGTTTAACAGTTTTATTAAGATAAATATCTCTTGGTCACTTTCTTGACAGGATACCATGAAGCCAGGGCGCCAATAAATAGAACGATAAAAATGATCATAAGAAAATCAAGAAAGTTCACATGTACCGGGTATGCATTAATGACAAATGATCCACTACCTTGAAGTTTGATCGGTTCAAATTGGATTTGAATCCAACAGAGCAAGCCACCCAAAAACAATCCTGCCAATCCCCCCAAGGAAGTAATTAACCATCCCTCTGTAAGAAAAATCCGTTTTATGGCAGATTTGGTTGCACCTAGATTCTGCAAAGTTACCATATCCCTTTTTTTATCTAGTATCAACATGGTTAACGATCCTAAAATATTAAATGAAGCAATAAACAAAACAAAAGTCAATATAAATGCAATAGCCCATTTCTCAATTTTCATGACCTTGTAAAACATTTCATTTTGTTCATTCCTGTTTTTTACTGAAAATCCATCACCCAAAACCTGTTTTAATTCTTGTTGCACTTGCTTCACTTTCTTATCATTTGTCACTTTTAACTCAAGCGCGGTTACCTGTCTTCCATTGTAATCGAGCATATTTCTCATCAAGTCGATCGGTACAAACACGTATTTGGCATCTGCTGATTGTTCTATAGAAAATTTTCCGGATACAAAAACCGGGTGGCGAGTAAATGCTTTTGATGGATCAATGCTGATCCGGCTTGATCTTTTGGGCATATAAATTACCATTTTTCTTTGGGTCCTGTTAGGAATATTCAGGTATACTGAAACACCTTGTCCAACTACTGCATACTGGTAAGGTCCTTCTTTTAATTTAAATTCCCCTGAAGTGATCATGGAGTCCACGCCGCTAACATTGGTATATGAATCACTTACCCCTTTTACAACTGCAATATATTGTTTATCAGCAAATCTAAGCAATGCATCCTCTTCTAACACTTCGGAAACAAATTCAATGCTTTCAATTTTTTTTACTTTTTCATAGATTTCTCCATCCGGATTAAATGTCTTCCCTTCCACGGCAGAAATTTTAATGTCAGGGTCATAAGAATTTATCATGGATTGAATCAACTTGTCAAATCCATTAAAGACTGACAGTATAACTATTAGGGCCATGGCTCCCATGGCAACGGCAAATACAGTTATACCAGAAATAATATTGATGGCATTATGTGATTTTTTTGCAAATAAATAACGCCAAGCAACGAATAAGGAAAATTTCATGCGTTTAAACTTTATTTTAGTTCCTAGTTATTAGATGCTTAAATGCTCTTATCAACATGTGTGGTAGTTTTTCACAACCATAATAATTTTCATCAGAATATAATTTATTCTATAACAATCTGATATTAAATTACTTTGTGAAAGTCTCATCCATTTTTTTCGTGTTAAATGGCAATTAATCATTCTCCTTTTATTTTGTCTCTTAATTCTAATTTATCCTTAATAAATATTTTTCAATCGTTTAAACATGTGTTAATGGCTTATTTTTCAATTTTATATCTGATACAAAAATAAAATTCTATCACCATGATAAATCTTCAGAAGATATATAATTCTTCTCTCTGCAACATAAAAACCTAACTGCATGTCTAAATATTTTCCCATATTCACAATTTATTTCGACTATAAAATTAAGCCATTATGAATTCTTAAACAAATGCGGATAAATATTGCACATTTTTATGAATAACATAGGCTAAATACCAAAAAAAATAATAATTTTAAATATAAAAGTATTGTACGATAATCTCTTCCCACATCATGAAAATATTTATTAAAAAGCTGTTTTTGCTATTGTTCATGACCATTCCCTTGCATGTCGCCGCACAAGATATGGATAAAAAACAAGCTGTCAAATCAACAGGTTCAGCTGCTCCTGGTGATTATATACATTCTATTGATAGTTCCATTCAAATGAAGATATTTGAAAAAAAAGATCAACTTTTATCGGGAATAAAGGATGAAAATATAACTTCACCCGATAGCATTCCTTTTTATCCCGATATGTTTTACGAGTACCGGCTGGTTGAGTTAAATAAATCCACACCAATTGATATTGAATTTAACGAGGAGGTTAAAAAACAAATAGATCGATATACCATTGAAAAACGACAAGAGTTTTCTAAAATCCGGGGGTTATCCCTATTATATTTTCCCATTATTGAAGAACATCTCCTAAAATACGAATTACCCTTAGAACTTAAATACATTGCCGTTATAGAATCTAGCCTCAACCCCCTGGCCAAATCAAAATCAGGAGCTGTAGGACTATGGCAATTCCTGCTTCATTCCGGCCGGCTTTTTGACCTGGAAGTAAATTCCTATATAGACGAACGAAAAGACCCTTACAAAGCCACAGATGCTGCATGTCGTTACTTGAAATACTTACATAAGACTTTTAATGACTGGTTGTTGGCCATCGCTGCTTACAATGGTGGCCCCGGTGAAGTAAGAAATGCCATTGCAAGATCGGGAGGGAAAACCAATTTTTGGGAAATTAAAGACTACATGAGGGAAGAAACTAGAAATTACGTTCCTAAATTCATAGCTGCTTTTTACGTGATGGAATATGCTGCAGAACATAATATTACCATGAAATACCCAGGGATTACTTTTTATGACATTGACACTGTTTGGATCAATAATGAAGCTTCTTTCCAACAAATTTCAGAAAAGATAGATGTTCCCGTGGAAATCATTCGATTTTTAAATCCATCATACACGGCAGATTATTTGCCAGATACCCGGAAACCTAAGGTTTTGGTTTTACCTTCGGATAAGATACTCACCTTCATAAGAAAAGAAAACCGTATTTATGCCAATCATATACCTAAAAAAGATTATCATGAGATAAGAAAAAAGGATGGGCGAACAGAAGGAAAAAAACAAATTATACATACTGTTGAGAAAGGTGAGTTTTTTCATAAAATTGCCGTGAAATATAATTGTTCCATAGAGGATATTAAAATTTGGAACAACATGAATAACAATTTTTTGTACCCGGGACAGAAATTGAATATATGGATTGATGATAATTTAACTATACTTATTCCCGAGGATAGAACCCAAAAAAATGAAAATCAAAAAACCTTGGTCTACACCGTTCAAAAAGGTGATACATTATGGAGTATAGCGGAAAAATTCAATTGTCAATCTATCCGGGAACTAATAAAACTGAATCATCTTGGAGAATCGGGGGCTATACATCCGGGACAAAAGTTAAAAGTTTACGTGGCTAAATAATTTTAAATCAAGTATAACCAATAAGGATCAGTATGATTCTTACCAGGAGATCTGGCACATTTTTACCCCAAATATTATCATTGTCTCATTGACTTAGCAATAGTCTTGTACAATATAATTATTAGAGATATGTTTTTTATATGGAAAAACATCACGGTTTAAATGATGATCATGATTGTTTTTTTATTATCCTCTTAATAATGAAAAGGAAAAGTAATTTTTAAAAAATAATTTATCATGAAAAAGATTATATATTTATTATTCATAGCTGTTTTTCCGGTAATATTTAGTTCGTGCCAAGATCAACCTAATAGTTACGCTCCCAACATTACCGGTACAAGGGGAGAAGTAACGTTGGTAATGCCTGATTCTCTATATAAATCAAAAGTGGGAAAGAAAATCACGGACATTTTGAGTAAAGATCAACCCGGGTTGCCCAGGAGCGAGCCCCTTTTTGATGTCCGTTTTATTTCTGAATCTACTTTCAGTGATTTTTTTCAAACCAAGAGAAACATTATAAAAGTATCTGTTTCACAAGATTCTAAACCCACTATCAATGTCAAGCATGATGTTTGGGCTCAACACCAGTTGGTAATCCAGGTAAATGGTCCGGGTGAAGAAGAAATAGCTTCAATCATAGAAGAACACGAGAATGAAATTATAAACCAAATACGCGAGGAAGAAAGAAAAAGGTCGGTGTATAGTGCAAAAAATTCTTTAAATGGCGATATCATTAAAACATTAAAAAAAGATCATCATATTAATATTCCGGTTCCAAGGGGATTTGAAATGTATGTAAATAAAGAGGGTTTTGCATGGATGGGCAAAGAAAAAACCGGCCAAATGTTATACATTTTTATTTATTACTATAATTATACTGATACAAATACCTTTACCAAGGAATTCCTCTTGAATAAGAGGGATTCGGTGATGAAAAAATACGTGGAAGGTAGAGTTAAAGGTTCTTATATGACAACCGAAAGAGAATTTAAGAAACCTGTCATGGACGAATTTAAATACAAAGGAAATTACGTGGCAGAAATTCGGGGACTATGGAAAATGATAGAAGGGGATATTATGGGTGGATCCTTCGTTAACCTGGCAACTGTTGACCAGGAAAGAAACCGGGTAGTTCACCTGGAAGGGTTTGTATATGCACCAAACAAAGAACATAGGAACTTGATCAGGTACTTAGAATCTATTATATATAATTTTGAATTTATTAAAGATTGATAATAATTTGACAAAAGTATTTCCTTGAATATCTGCCGCGGTACAGGTGATATTGCCCAAAATTAATTGATATAATAAGGACTTAACCATGCGTTTTTAAGTAATCTTCCCCCTGGTTGTAGTTTGTAACTACAACATTATTTCATTAATTGTAAATAACTCTAATCCTTTTTTAGCCTGACAATTATGGCTTCCTCCAGGTTTCAACTTGAGAATGTCACCCGTTCGACTGAACTCACTGCCGAAACCAAATTTCCAGTTAATGATTAACGAATAGAAACTTCCATAGTGGACTTACATCACTTAGCCTTTTACTATAAACAGCACAATAAAAAAGGCTGCCCGGGATAAGAGCAGCCTTTTAAATTAATTTTAACGAATTGAATTATTTGATAAAAGAACCAGTAGATATATTGCCTTGAGAAGACGTAAGTTTTATAAAGTAAATTCCCTTGTTTAATTCACTTACATCTAAATTCATTTCAACTCCTTCTTGGTAATCCATGTAGTTTGTCGAAATAACACTACCTGTTACACTTAAAATATCGGCACGAATCCTAGTGGTATTAATATTATTTAATGAAATATTTAGTTGATCCTGTACCGGGTTGGGGTAAAGTTTCATATCATTAATAATGTTAGCTGGTCCTATTTCCAATGCTTCTTTATTGGTACCAATCACATAAGTCAGTTTTTTTCCTGCCTTCATCTTGGCACATTCCACGGTAAGGGTAACAACAAGGTTTCCGTCCGGGAGTTCTTCTTCCCACTCGTAAGATGCCTCTATTTTTTCCAATTCATTTTCATCATTTATCAAGATCCAATCCACGAATATCATTGAATCTGTAAATTCCAAATTGTTGATGGTGTATTTCACAAAAGTAAAACATGAAATTTTTTGTTCTGTCCACAAGGTATCCCTCACTGGTTCTTCAAAATCAAATGGCTCGAAGATGTAAACACCAGCGTATACTTCGCATCCCTTATTATCGGAAACAGTTACTTCATACCAACCGCTTTCTAAATCGGCAAGATCCTTGCTAGTTTTTCCGTTAGACCAGTTGAATGAAAAAGGTTCCTCACCTTCAAGTATTGTAAGATTAATGGCACCATCCGCTGCCCCGGGCTCAGAAATCATCATGGGATGTGGTAAGACGAAGAAAGAACATCTGTTATCCACGGGAGGTAAAGTATCAATAGGGGGAACTATATCCATGGTGTCAATTAGCGAAGAATCAACGGGAAAAGGGAAAGTTAACGTATCCATGAAGACACCCTCACAATCTTCCCCGGTGGTGATCAATGAAACCAGGTATTCTCCTTCCTCAAATTCATATTGAATGGAATCACCAATCCCGATTTCCTGTTGGTTAATCATCCAGGTAAAACTTAATGTTCCTGTCTCTTCTGCCAATGGGATGGCTTTAAAAGAAACCAATTTGTCCTGTACGTTCGTGATTGCCCAAACTGCATCGCATGCCGATGGGTTTGCTTTTGACAAGGAAAATGCTGTAATCAACATTAAAAATGTAAATACTCTTTTCATAACTTTAAAATTTTAGTTAGTAATTAGAAATTAATAGTCTTAGTTAGTAGTTAATAGTTAATAGTCTTAGTTAGTAATTTAAAGAAAAATCCTGTTGAACAAATTTTAATCTCGGGTTTTTTCCTTTTACTTATAAGACTAGAAAAAAAATAATATTCCCTACTTGGTTTAGTATTTTTTTTTAATTTGGAATAAAAAGCTATGCTTAATATTTACAACATGTTGATATAACAAATATTGTAAAAATATAACAGGTTTGATATTCCCGAAAAAATCTTTGCCTTCAGCTAAAGGTTATCGTTCAATCAGGGTGAATGAACACATGGTACATTAAAAAAAGGCTACCAAAAGTAGCCTTTTCAATTGTTCTATAACAATTACTATGAAAAAATGCACCTTCCCAGGTTACACAATTTATGTTAGGAACAAAAATCGTTCCAATATTGGTATTCTTATTAATAGGCTTATTTCTTCTATCCTCAAGTAATAGTTATTATATCTTCGGTTGGCAACCTCAATTCATTCAGGGATTATTCGCTCAAACAGTTTTCTATTTTAACACAACACCCTTGATCTTCTTTCGGTCTACGTTAAAGATTACAGCGGACAACGGAACTGAAATTCTCGAAGACAAAAATATAACTCTCTTTAATTAACATCTGTTATTCTATACCAATATTTATTGCTTCCATAGATTCCTTGAAAATTCACCCGGTAAGTAGTGGTATTAAATACCACTTTTTATTGTATTCTACAATAAAAAAGAGGGGCAACAAGCCCCTCCTTACCATTATCTACATATTTTTTTATACCATTAATATTTTTCAAACTCGTCATCTTCCTTTTTATCAGAAAGATTTAAATCAACACCTTCATGCTCATTTTTTTTCAATTTTTTTTCTATTTTCTTTTGTTTAGAAACTTGTTCTTCTATTTTGCGGTCTTCAGGTGAAAATAGATGAGCTACTTGTGTTTTTCTCACTTTCTTCATGGCTGAAAGTTCTATTCCCGTGTTGAAAAAAGATACCATATCCTTCAATTGTTCAGCCTGTGAAGAAAGTTCTTCGGAACTTGTAGCCATTTCCTCTGAAGCTGCGGCATTTTGTTGAGTGACCTGATTTAGTTGTTGTATTGCACTATTTACTTGGTCAGCTCCTGAATTTTGTTCAATACTAGCCGCTGCTATTTCCTGCACCAGCTTGGCTGTTTTTTCTATTTCCGGCACAATTTCCGAAAGTTGTTTACCAGCTTTTTCTGAAATTTCCACACCATTTTTGGAAAGATCATCAATCTCATCAGCTGCTACTTTACTTCTTTCTGCCAATTTACGAACCTCAGCAGCCACCACAGCAAAACCCTTTCCATGTTCACCAGCGCGTGCAGCTTCCACCGCCGCATTCAACGCTAGAATATTGGTTTGAAAGGCAATATCATTAATGATTTTAATCTTATCTGCTATATTTTTCATAGAATCTACAGCAATTGCCGCGGATCGATTACCCTCCCTGATCCCTTCCGCTGCAGAGACAGCTATTTTTTCTGTTTGTTGGGCATTGTCCATGTTTTGCTGAATATTAGCCACCATTTCTTCCATAGAGGAAGATACCTCTTCTGCTGAAGAAGCTTGTTCTGTTGCACCTTCTGACATCTGTTGAGATGATGAACTCATTTGCAAACTTGCGGCCAAGATATTTTCAGCCCCCGCAAATATAGAAGATACTGTTTCTTTTATTTTAGCAGCCATTGCAGTCAAAGCTTTTGCCAACATCCCAACTTCATCTTCCTGATCAATATCTAATTTAGCCGTTAGGTCTCCTTGAGCTATTTTCTGGGCAAAAGCCACGCCTTTTTGAACCGGGCCAGTTATAACACGGGTAATGATAACCGCGAGTATTATCCCGATTACCAAGGCAAATAATAATCCAAAAATCATAATAACATTGGAAGATCTTAGCAAAGTTACTGTACCATTGGCAATATTTTGTGTCTCTCCCATCCCGGCATTAGCCAAAACAATGGTTGCATCAATAAAATCTCTTCCCGCTTTTTCTCTCAATTCAGCGATCTTTTCACGTTGGTTCCATGTCTCGAATAAATTTTTTATCGCAGTTTCATAATTTTCCGCAGCTTTTTCAACATTATCCAATTCTTCTAGATCCTT
>CAZOSQ010000095.1:0-10184 GCA_964582245.1 uncultured Bacteroidales bacterium
GGCATACGCCAGCAGATTTACAGTCTGCCCCAGTTGGCCACTTTGGTATCTCCCCAATTCCAATATTTTTAAAAGAACCTTCTGCTATTTTTTGTTGTTCTTATTAACAGAAACAGGCATATATATATTATACAATATAAATATATAATATTAATGACTCGCCAAAATTCTTCCTGAACATTTTAAACTGTCTTCAAAATAAATTTTGAGATAATCAATCCTTGAATCCGCTTTCATTTTATAAAAGAACAAAGGAGCCGATGGAGGGATTCGAACCCCCGACCTGCTGATTACAAATCAGCTGCTCTGACCAACTGAGCTACATCGGCATAAAAACAAACCGATTTCCAACATACTGTGAAAATCGGGTTGCAAATGTATAAATATTATTTTGTAAAACAAAAATAAAAAAGAGTTTTTTATTTAAATTCCTCTACTTTTTTCCTTTCTCCTTGTTATTTGTTTTTTTAGAGCCTCAAGAACGTTATCTGTAGCTTCCTCGAATGTTTTTGCCTGCTTTTTAGCAAACAAATCTGAACCTGGAATATACACCCTAATTTCAGTGACTTTATTATTTACTTCCTGTGTATTCCCTATTTTCAAGTAAACCTCGGCGCCTTGAATATTATCAAAAAACTGGTTTAATTTTTCAACTTTGCTTTTAATGAAATCCTTCAACTTCTGATCTGCATCAAAATGAACCGAAGTAATTTGCACATTCATATATATTCCTCCTATTCTGTTAATGCCCTTGGATGAGCTTGTTTATATATTTTTTTTAGCTTATCAAATGTCGTATGCGTATAAATTTGTGTTGCTGATAAATTAGCATGTCCCAACAATTCTTTAACAGCATTTAAATCTGCTCCATTATTTAACATATGAGTTGCAAAAGTGTGTCTTAATATATGTGGACTTTTTTTCTCTAGGGTGGTCACCATCTTCAAATGATTTGTAACTATATTATAAACGAGTTTGGGATATAATTTGTTTCCCTTATTCGTTAGAAAAAAAGATTTATAATCCTTTACAAAGTTGGACCTAGTATCAAGATATGTTAAAATTTTTTCATTTAATCCCTGGTGATAAGGAATCATTCTTTCTTTATTACCTTTTCCAATAACCCTTAATGTTAATGATTTAAGATCGATATCTTCTACTTTTAAATTAATTAATTCGGCACGTCTCATGCCACTGACGTACAAGAATTCGATAATTAATCGGTTCCTTTGACCAACAAAATCGTTGCCAAAATCAAATTCATCCAATAAATTATTAATAATTTTTTCTTCGATAAAATAAGGTAAGTTTTTTTTCATTTTCGGACTTGATACCTTGTCCATTACATTAACATTGATAATGCCTTCCCTCAAAAGATACTTGTAAAAACTTTTTAAAGTCGTTATTTTTCGGTTAACAGATCGCTCTGATATTTTATTACTTAAAAGAAAAACGATCCAGTTTCGAATAATTTTATGATCTACTTTTAAAAGATCAAAAAAGGTATTGATCTCCCCTGGATTGCAATACTCAATAAATTGGATTAAATCCGTTTTATAAGAAGTTATTGTGTTTTCTGAATATCTTTTCTCGTGCAACAAATAATCCAAGAAAGATTTAATATACTTATCCATAAAAGAAAATTCTTTTTACTTAGACATGTTGCCAAACATGAGCCAGATAAAACAGATGACTTTGTCATTTTAATTAACTCCAAAAATGCTTTCAATCATCTTATCCGTCATTTTTTTTGTCAGTATGATAATGGCTACACCCGCCTATAAATATACAAAAAAGATTTTCCTTTTAAAAGTTTTCGTCTTCTTGTTTCAATTGTTGTAAGTAAATGGCATGTAATTTTTGCTGCCTTTTTGTAATAGAAGGCTTTATAAATGCTTGCCTATTTCTCAATTCCTTTATGACGCCTGTTTTTTCGAATTTTCTTTTAAATTTTTTCAGCGCTCTCTCAATGTTTTCGCCTTCTTTGACTGGTACAATAATCATATTTAAATTCTTTTTTAATTTGGCTTGCAAATTTATCACTTTGTTTAAAATTAAACAAGATAATTTCTCACTTTTTTTCACCGGTACAAAATTTATTTACAATGGTTCCCGAAATTCTTTGAATAACCTCAAAATATTCCTTGAATAGCTCGATGATGTTAATCTTGCTTAGGTGAATTTGTAAATCTAACCGCTTAATAATGAGTTTCGACGGATAATTTAACATCCTGAATTACTTCATTTGTTCACCCATTAAAGCGGAAGCGGGTCCTGTTCATTTCAACTTATTCTACTGTAAAATATTTTTGAACCTTGTTATAAACATCAATAGGTAATAATTTATTGTCAATAATTTCTTTTAAAGTAGCTATTTCTCCCTTGTAAGACCTATATTCAATTATTGCTTCAGCTTGGTAACTTGAAATATAAGGATGATTTTTCAACTCGTACTTAGAAATCTTGTTTAGATTAATTTTATTTACATTTGCTGAATCAACAAATAAATAATTTTCAACCAATTTAAGGTCAATATCTTTCAATCCATAAACCTCTTTTAATTGGTCTAGATGAGTAAAACCTCCCAAAAGGTTCCTATATTTTATTATGCGTTCACTAAAGACTGGCCCTATACCCTTTATTTTCATTAAGTCATTTGAACAAGCCCTATTAACATCTATTCTTATCCTAGTACTTTTAGTATTTAATTTTGTCTCTATCGGTACATCATCATCTTGTTCTTGCTTCTGTTCTTCCTTTTTTATGCTTTTCCCTTTTATTTTAATATAAGGAAATAACCTAAGATAATCTGCATGTTGTAATCTATAAATTTTTTTAAAATCTTCCTTCTTGTAAAATTTCCCGCCGTTTTCTCTATACTTCTCGATAATTCTTATAACAGGTTCATTTAATCCTAATCGAGTAAATTCATTATTACTGGCTGTATTAGGGTCGAAGAAAAACAATTCAGGGTCTTTTTCTTTAATCGTGTCAGATGACAGAAATAATTTATTAAGCTCTACAATTTCTTTCTCATTTATATTTGAAAAAAATTCATATTTACTTGATGAAGAAAAATCCAGGTAAATCAAAACCATTATCACGAAAATTATCAAAATGATCAATATTGAAATACCTTGCTTTTCCTTTTTAGAAAAAGTAAAATAATTTTTTATTTGTTCATCGAACATTTACTTATATTTTCTAATTGCTCCAGATTTTAACCTTCGAAAATAATCTTTTAAATCTTTTTTAACCTCCGAGGACATGATTAATAATCCAAAAATATTTGGAAAAGCCATGGTTAGAATCATCATATCCGAGAAATCGATTACCGCTCCTAAGCTTGAAGCAGATCCCACCACTATAAATGTTAAAAATACAATATAATAAATTAAAGAACTTACTGGAAGTTTTGGTGATATCCTTTTATTTTGAAAAATGTTCCCAAAGAGATAATTAAAACCTTTTAGCCCGTAATAAGACCAAGATATCATTGTAGAAAAAGCGAAAAGCAAAATAGCAATTGCAAGGATATACTTGAACCAAGGAAAAACAGTTTCAAAGGCAGCTGAAGTAATTTCGACTCCACTCAATCCTCCTGGATTTTCATGAAACCCGGAAAATATTATAACAAGTGCCGTCATAGTGCAAATAATTACCGTGTCTATAAACGGTTCTAACAAAGACACGATACCTTCACTAACGGGTTCTTCTGTTTTTACAGCGGAATGAGCAATAGGAGCAGAACCTACACCTGCCTCATTAGAAAAAGAAGCCCTTTGGAAACCTGTAATTAACACCCCGATTATCCCTCCTTTTAAAGCACCTGGTGAAAAAGCCCCTTCTATTATTAAGGAAAATGCTTGCCCAGCATAATCTATGTGCATAACAATGATAATAATAGCGGTTAGGATATACAATATAGCCATCAGGGGTACTATTTTTTCTGTTACACGAGCAATACTCCTTATTCCTCCAATAATTACGGCACCAACAAATACAGCTAAAAAAATTCCGAATAGTGTGCCTGAATTTTGTAAGGATGGGATAATATCTGAAACTTGTGAAAAAGCCTGATTTGCTTGAAACATATTTCCCCCGCCAAAAGAAGCTCCAATAACAACAAAAGCAAATATCCCTGCCAGGATTTTGCCAAATAGTTTCAGGTTCCTCTTTTCAAGTCCCTTGCTCAAGTAATACATAGGACCACCGGAAACATTTCCTTCATCATCAATTTCCCTATATTTCACACCTAAAGTACATTCGGTAAATTTTAAAGACATACCTAAAAATCCAGCAATAATCATCCAAAAAGTAGCTCCCGGTCCTCCAATCGTTATGGCTATTGCAACACCAGCAATATTGCCTAATCCCACGGTTGCCGACAAGGCAGTTGCTAATGCTTGGAAATGAGAAACCTCGCCTTTATCTGAAGGTTTGTCATATTTTCCTTTTATTAAGGCTATTGCATGAGAAATTCCCCGGAGATTAATAAAATTCATTTTAAAGGTAAAAAATAATCCTCCAAGAATAATCCATACAACCACGAAAGGGATTCCAATGATCAAGGGATCTCCATTTTTATGAAATTGCCTTATGTTATTATTATCGAATACCTGTGGATTATACAAATTAGCTAAAGCAAATAAATCTGCCATAATAATAGTCTCTATAAATTCCACGATGGGTACAAAAAAAGAATTTATATATTCATCAGCTGATTCAGGTGGAACTTCGACATTAAATGATACATGATTGCCTGATTTATCACTAACCGTCAACTTATAATTTTTTCCTTCTGTTAAGTTAGAAGCAATATTTGAAGCTCCGGGAATTATTTTTTTTGACCAATAGAAATGGTACGGAGGAATCCCACCTGCCGCATGAACTATTACTTTGCCGTCATTAATTTTAGGTGATTTATTTTTAATTTCAAGATCCACAACAAGCGAACCCGATGAATTATCTCTTGGGGATTCGGTAATAACTGGATCATCATCCTTGGAAGAAATAGAATCCTGTTGATTGAAATTAAAAAGGCAAAGTAACCCGGTTATAATAAATAAATGACACATCTGCTTTCAATACTTTTTTTATTTTAATTCACTGGTGTTCCAAAATTTTATTTTTATGGCTCACTCACTTTTAAGCAATAAGATAAATCTTGAGTTTTATTTAAATAAATGTAATATTGATGATTTTCAATTTATGCCAAGATCAAATCTTATATTTAGCCCATGGAATCCTCATTTTATCCTATCATTGTTCACAAGTTGGCATGAAGATTCCATCAGGACATTTGAACAAAGATATTTAATTCTTAGATACATGAAAATACTACTTCCCCATTTTTTTATACCTAATCTTGATTTTTAAATAATCTAGTGCAAAATACACCCATAATAGCGGTTAAAAACACCTTCCAATAATGGGTTGCAGTACATTCTCAACCGTCAATTATCAATCATGACTCTAGAACGGGTATCCAATACCAAAAAATATATTCCAATCTCGTCGTTTAATTCCTCTTTCAAAAAAGAGCCATTCGGAATCAGGTATTTTTACCGGATCTCTCATTTTTACTGCATAATCTAACCGAAAAATGAAAAATGAAAAATCAAAACGGATCCCCATGCCGGAGGCCACCCCCAATTGTTTATAGAATTCGTCCAAGTAGAATACCCCTCCTTCCCTATTTTCGGTGTTGTTTGGACTTTTGATCCCCTCCCAAATATTTCCAACATCAGTAAATAAAGCCCCTTCAAGTTTCCAAAAGATTTTGAACCTGTATTCAAGGTTCATTTCTAATTTCATATCCCCAACGTTATTAAAAAAACCGAAAAAAGTGTCCACCTCGAGAATACCGGGGCCAATACTTCTTGAATTCCATGCCCTCATACTATTAGGCCCCCCCGCAAAATATTTCTTCTCATATGGCATTCCCTGGGAATTTCCATAAGGCTGACCAATTCCCGCGAATAGACGAAAAACCAATCGATCTTTTGAATTGAGGACTTGATAATTCCTGTAATCTATATCTGTTTTTATGTACTGGGAATATTCGAGTCCTAAAAATTCATAATTGTTTCTAATAGTCCAATTATTAAACAAGGATAACATAGCACCGGCCGCTTCTATTTTCCATTTAATATAAAAGAAATTTTTTGTAATGGTTGGTTCTTGGTTAGTGTAAATAAGTCTATATGAAGAATTGGATACAAAATGAGGGAAATAGCTATAATAGAGGTAGTGATTTCTAATGCGTTGCTCATAGGCGGGGGTTAAAAAGCTATTTACTGCATTTAATTCCACCGGGTTCACGACATGTGTAAGAAACTTGTTTCCCCTCCAAAAGTAACCGAAAGTTGCATTTGTAACTGTTCTCTTATAATCGGGTCTCTTTTGATATGAAGCGGCCAATGTTATTGAAGTCTTTGGATGATATTTTTTCACGAACTTTTCCATGTTAAAGGGGAGTAAAAATTTAGGAGTTTGAAGGCTTGCTTCAGCACCTATTTCAAGTTCGTTTTCCAGGTTTACGCTCGTGTCACTTATAGCTTCTATAGCTCCCCTGATCCTAAAATTAAAATTTTCTGCGCCTTTTAATAAATTCCTATGTCCATAAGAAAATACTGCCCCTCCACCATAATTCTCGGAATTTGTTCCTTCCAATTCCACCGTGTAATATTGTGAAATATGGGGCGAAAGTTGAATACTGCAATCAAGCAAATGTTCCCCATTCTCATTGTAGGTTCCTGTTTCTATAAATTTAATATCAACAGTTTTGAAAACCTTCAAGGTATGTAAATGCTTGTATGTTCTTTCAACATTACGAACATTATACAAGCTATTAGGTATAATATAAACATACTGTAGTAAAGATCGGGTTTTAAGGGGTATTCTTTCCTTATAAACTAAGAAGAAATTGTTCCCTTCCTTGAGGGTATCAAGGTCTGAAGTATAATTATCACCTTTTAATAGTGCCTCTCTAGCATCATAATCAGTAAATAAAAAAACTTTTCTAACCCGGAATTTTTCATGGGGAACGTGTACAATCTCCTCGTCTTCTTTTTTAATAAATTTTTTAACGATTACATCCAGGTTTACATGCAAGTTATTTAAGGCACTATCAACCTCGTAATATATATAATCACTGGAAAAATTAAAATACCCCCGGTTTCGTAAGAAAGACTCTATTCTCCCTCTTTCTTCTTCCAGTAAGTCTACATCAAATATTTTCTCCTTTTTTATGAAAGAATTAATGGTGTCTTGTAGTATCAAATATGATAATGAAGAATCTTCAAAATGGTATTTAATATTTTTAATCCTGTAGGGTTTTCGTGTTTTTATATGGTATTTAACATTTACCTTATTTTTTGATGTGAATTCTATATCGTCTTCTACTAGTGCATTGTAATACCCTTTATTTCCCAGGTATAACTTTAATTGTGTTTTTGAGCTTTTTTGCAATCCAGGATCATAAATAACGGGTTTTTCACCAATTTTTTTTAACCATCCATGTGGCCATTTATCTTTATTTTCGCTAGATAAATTGTACAACCAAAGGTGGAATTTCATAAACCCGAGTATCCTTTTGTTCGGCTTTTGACGCAAATAAGCCCGAAGCTCTTCCTTATCCACTTTTTTATTATCCTCAACCTCGATAGAATATTTATTCAATAAATACTTATCACCCGGAACATATTTTGTTGGATTGCACCCAATCGCTAACACACTAAGTATTAGTACGATAAAATATTTATCAACAGGTTTACAAATATTATGTCTATAATATTTTGCCAATTATAACTGTTATTTAAAATGGATGAATTATTTTCGGCAAAAAATAATGTATTTTATTATCTTTTTGCTAAAAATAGATTTTTTCAAAACACAAAGATACAGATCATAAATCAATACATTAACGGAAAAAATCATTAAATTATTCATTACATAATAAAAATAGTACCGTGCTAAGCAAAAACAAGATTAAACTTTTTAATGCTCTTAAAAAGAAAAAACATAGAGATGATGATCAACTTTTTATAGTTGAGGGAGAAAAAGTGGTTTATGAAATTCTTAAATCGGATTTTGAGATTGAATTAATGGTTTCAACTGAGCAATGGCTAAGAAAGAATCAGGGTTTAATTTATTCCAGGGCAGAAGAAGTTATTTCCATTGAATCAACCGATATACAGAAAATATCAAGTTTTAAAAGTCCCGGGGAAGTTTTGGCTATTATAAAAATGCCAAAGCAAGAATATGATAAAAAAGAAATCTTGGATGACATCTCAATTGTACTTGATAATGTGCAGGATCCTGGAAATTTAGGAACCATGATCCGTACTGCTGATTGGTTTGGTATCAAGAATATTATATGTTCAACTGATTCGGTAGATGTTTACAATCCAAAAGTTATTCGGGCCACCATGGGATCTATATGCAGGGTAAAAATTCATTATCTTGATTTGGAACCTTTTTTACATGAATACTCAAGCGATGGTTTCCCAATTTATGGTACTTTTATTACCGGCATCAATATTTATTCACATGATCTTAGTAAAAAAGGATTCATTATCATGGGAAATGAAGCTACCGGCATTTCTGAAAAATATTATAAATTCATAAGCGATAAAATTGCCATCCCTTGTTTCCCGGCTGGTTCCAAATGCACCGATTCTTTAAATGTAGCTACAGCCGCGGCAATAGTTTGTTCCGAATTCAGAAAGTAATCTATAAATTAAAACTTCCTAATTATTAGCTTTTTTTGCCAATAGTTTAATTGCGCAATGCCTGGCTGCGTTTTGTCCATCAATAGACGAAGATACTATTCCCCCGGCATACCCGGCACCTTCTCCACATGGATACAATGATTTTAATTGCAGGTGCTCAAAACTATCTTGTTCTCTCGGAATTCTTACCGGTGAAGATGTCCTGGATTCAACTCCCAATATAATTGATTCATTGGTTAAATAGCCTTTCATCTTATTATTAAAATCCTTGAATGCAGCTTGTAAACTTCCTGTTATTTCATTAGGCAACCATGAATGGATTGGTGAAGATATTACACCCGGGAAATAGGAGCATCTTGGTAATTTTTTTGAATATTTTCCATCAACAAAATCTTGTAAACATTGAGCTGGTGCTACTTGTCCATTTCCGCCATTTTCAAAACAAGATTTTTCTATATGTTCTCGAAATTTTAAACCTGCCAACTCACCAAATTCATGAAAATTTTTACAATCATCCATGCTCATTTCTACAACTATTCCTGAATTAGCAAAAGGTGAATTGCGACTGGAAGGAGACATTCCATTGACAACAATTTCGGTGTTTGAAGTAGATGAAGGTACAATAAATCCCCCGGGGCACATGCAGAATGAGAATACTCCTCTTCCATTGACCCTGGTTAATAGGGAATATGATGCCGGAGGTAAATCGGGATCTTTTTTTTTCGTATGATATTGTAATGTATCAATTAATTCTTGCGGGTGCTCAACCCTTACACCTAATGCAAATGGTTTTGCTTGGATCAACCATTTCTTATTTGAGAATAAATAATAAATATCATTTGCAGAGTGTCCAGTGGCCAATATTACAGCTTCCCCTTCCAATTTCTCATGATTATCCAGTATTACACCTTTCACATGATTATCTTGGACAATGAAATCTGTTACCCTAGTGTTAAAAAGGAATTCTCCCCCAGCATTTATTATGGTATTCCTTATATTTATGATTACACGAGGAAGTTTGTCAGTTCCTACATGTGGATGAGCATCATATAAAATATTTTCGGGAGCTCCATGTACATGTAATATTTCAAGAATTTCTTTTATATTTCCACGTTTTTTAGAACGGGTATATAATTTTCCATCTGAAAAAGTACCAGCACCTCCTTCCCCAAAACAATAATTTGAATTAGGATCAACCGTTTGCTCCCTGGTTATTTTAGCAATGTCTACTTTTCTCTCGCTGACAGGTTTTCCACGTTCAAGTATAACTGGCTTGATTCCATTCTTGATGAGTTCCAAGGCCGCGAATAATCCTGCAGGGCCTGCACCTACCACCAACACTACTGGTTTATTGGTTACATTAGGGAAAGTATAATTTTTACTGGTAATCAGCGGAATTTCTTCGTCCAGGTAAACCAATACCTTCAAATTTATTTTAACGGGTCTTTT
>CAZOSQ010000096.1:0-10178 GCA_964582245.1 uncultured Bacteroidales bacterium
AAGAGAGCATGAGGGCAAAATAAATTATCCGATTTTTAATCGGATACCATTGATTAATTTTATAAGATACTTACGAGTGTATCTTCGATGGATTGTTATTTTTTTCACCTGGAAGAGAAAAGTATATGGATACCCAGTTTTACTCTTCTGAAGCAATAGCGAAAGAGAGATGAGGGTATAGGTATTTAACAACTACATGTTTTTTAATTGGATGCCAATGATTTATTTTATTTTAGTTGTTGGCATCAATTTTCTTAGCGAGTCAAGATATTCCTTGGAGAAAAAATTATTATCAATCTTGATTTTTTTTAAGTGTGTCATTTTCACGATACTATCGGGTAGATAAGAAAACTGGTTGTTAGCTAACTTTAAAACTTCTAGATTTTTCAACCTGCTAATCTCGTTTGGTAATGAAGAAAAAGTATTGCTACTGATATCCAAAACTTTTAAATGTTTCATTTTCCATGTAGATGGTGGAAGTGATGAAATACTCAGCCCCTCCAGGTAAATCTCTTCTAAATTTACAAGTTGATCCAAGTTCCCGGGGATTTCTATTAACGGATTTTCGCTGATATCAAGTCTCATTAGGTTTGGCAACTTATATAAAAGAACTGGGAATGAGGATAATTTATTTTTACTTATGTATAAGCTTTGTAAGTAGATTAAACCCGTAATGCACGAGGGTATGTGATCAATATTGTTACCTGTGAGTTCCAATACATTTATATACTTTAATTTACAAATTTTCCTAGGAAATTTATCCAATCCCTTCCCATACAAGATTAATTTATATACCGGTTCCTCCGATTCCAGGGCATCATTTAAATTACTGAACCTAGTGGTATCATATAGATCTTTTAAGCTAAGCAAATGATTGTTATCAAGGACAGAATTATAGTTATCTACGGTTTGATCATTTTTACAGGCTGATACTAAAATACAGGTTATTAGTATGATATTTAAAGGAAAATGTTTCATCATAATAAAATTAATTTTATTCCTTTCAGTCATGAAATCGCTTCGCTAAGTTCAAAGGTATGATGGAACATCCATGTTAATGATTTTTTTATAAATGTGTTTGTGTTTTGTAATCATGGATGTTTCATAAGAATAATTTTTTATATCAATTGTCGATCTTTTAATTTTAATACATGTTGTTCAAACAAAAAGCCTGTTATTCGAAATAATAGGCTTTAAATTTTTATATTCAAAATATTAAAAGAAGGAATAACTCAACTTGACAGAGAATTTTCTCCCCGCGTATCGACTTGAGAACACCTGATCCTCGGCTTTAAATGCGCTATAAACGAATTCCTTTTTGTTATCCAGTATGTTCTCAATTTTCACACCTAATTGGAAACGTCCGTCTTTGCCAATTTTTTTACTTGAATTAAAGTTTAAGCTGTGAAATGGCCTTGAATAAATGTTGGGGAAGACACCTACTCCCACATACTGTAAAGTTTTTCCTTGTACATTATAAAAAAGACCAGCTTCAAACCCTTTTAAAAATCCTTTTTTTCCACCATCATATGAAATTCCACTATTAATAATATATGGAGCTTGACCTGCCATGTCACGGTATTTGTCAATGGATTCACCCACCCGCATTGCATTTTTTTTCGCTTCAAGTTCAGTATTACTTAGTTCGATCCGGGATTTTGTTATTGTTACATTAGATGATATATTAATATTTTCAAGTACACTGGTAAAGGATCCAAAATTGAACCTGAATTCTGTTTCTGTTCCTAGAACTTCTCCATCCCCTACGTTACGCGGTTGGTAAGAACCTTTTTGGGTAAAATATTGAACGATTTCTATTGGATTGAAAAATTTCTTATAAAACCCACTCACAGAAACCATTTGATTTTTTGATCCAAATAATTCCCATCTTAGATCAACATTATGAATATCTGAGCTAGTTAATTTACCATTCCAAAAAATGATGTCATCGGATGTCTCCAGGGGAGTTCCATTATTATCTATGTCTTCATGTAATCCGCCAATAAAGGTTCTTCCGCTAATAGGATCATAAATTTCGGCATAAGACAATTCTTTTATAGACGGGCGAGCGATTGTTTTAGAATAGGAAAATCTAAGATTTTGCTTTTTGTCTAAACTGTACATGATATTTACAGATGGGAAAACATCAAGTTTATCCAACACTTTATCATTATCAAGGACTTTTGTACCTTGTTGATTTTGACCTGTATATTTATGTGAATATTGTTCCAAACGTATACCTAGTATAGATTTAAGATTGTGTAGTATGGGTAATTCAGTTGAAATATATCCAGCTGCATAATTTACATTTGAATTATATTCGTTTGATTTATTAATATCATTTTCAAAGGTGGTTCCTTTCGAGATGTCCCCGGTGTATGACCATTTTAATTCATTGGATAATAATTCATTAGGATCCCCCTTTAATGGAAGGTTACCCCTTGTATTTAGTATGAATTTTCTGATTGAATATTCACGTTCTTTAAAAGTATATGCACCACCAAACTGGAGCTTGGCTTTTTGATTATTAAATATAAATTCTCTTGTTACATGAGTAAGACCGGCAATATTAAATTCTACTAATTTTCTCCAGATCCTTTCAGGGAATCCTACTTCCGTTCCTATCTTGACTGAACCATCATCCTTTATCTCGTACCTGGTAAAACGCACATCAGGGTCATATAGAAAGGAATATGTAGGAGCTATTTTCCAATCAACATCCCATTTTGAATTTTTAAAGGTATGATCCCCGTCAACTAATAAATTGGTTAATGAACGCTGGCTGTAATCCAAGGTATGCTGGATTGCATTAAAATTCGTTCCGTCTCTTGAATTTTCATAATTAAAAACCCCGGCTGAAGATTCACCATTTTGTAAATGCAAAATATTGAACTTGTATTTAGAGTAACTAGTTTTTATGGCAAATCCCCCTAATCCACTTAAAAAAGCACTGTTTATCCCGTAATTTCCAATTTGATGATTGTGTACCTCTAACTCATAAATAGAGGAATCATCTTGTTGGACATATTTTCCGTCTTCTGCATTTTCAAAAAATTCTGTTGTATTTTTATAAGAAAATGCCAAATTATAACCCAAGGTAACTTTTTCTTTGGCTACTTGGTTTCCTATTGATGCACTAAAATTGTAATCCATGAAACTTGTTTGGTTATTGGAACCCATGATTGGATTAAATTTATTTAAAACATCTTGGTATTCTTTGGCAATTTGAGTATTTCCAATTGCATACACGTATTCGGGTACATTTTTTGTTATTGGTATTTGACGGGTTCCATCATCAAATCCAAGAAAATCTGTTTTTCCACCTTCGTAAGTCAAATATTTATCGTTAAAATGAAAATTAGGATTATAACCTACGCCCGTGGAGATGCTCCCTTTTTTTTCCTCTGGAAAATCTTTTAAAGTAATATCCACTATGCCCCCGGTAAAATCTGCTGGTAAGGTAGCGCTAAATGATTTATGAACCACGATATTATCTATCACATTGGTTGGGAAAATATCCATTTGCAAAGAATTTCTATCTGGATCAAGACCCGGAATATCCAACCCGTTTAAAATTGTTTTTGTATATCGATCTCCAAGTCCTCTAACAAAAATATATTTACCTCCTTCAACGGAAACACCGGTAACCCTTTTCATGGAAGAAGCGGCATCCGAATCTCCTATTTTTTTAAAACTGGCTGCTGAAACTCCATCCACGAGATTGGCTGATTTTCTTTTCATGGTCAGCATTGCTGTTTCTGTATTCCTTACGGCTTCAGCAGTTATAACAGTTTCGGATAATGATAAGGTCGCTTCTCTTAACCCTATATCATCCAAGGAAGTTACCTCGTTTTCTTTTACTTGTACATCACTGATTATAATGGTTTCATATGAAACAAATGAAATTCTGAGATTATATGACCCGGGTGAAATATTCAAACTAAATTTACCATCTAAATCCGTTATTGTTCCAATAGATAAATCTTCTTCAACAACAACTGTAACACCGGGGAGAAATTCACCGGAATTAGCATCAAACACTGTTCCCCTTATAAAACTTTTTTGGGCATTCAAATGGGATCCAAAAAACAGGATAAATAGATTAATAAATAAATTTAAGCGCATAGTAGTGGATTATTGTTCTTTTTTATTAAATAGTAAAACACGCGGTTTTCTTTAGTAACCGCGTGTTTAGATGAATTAATTTGGTGCCATTCTCCTAGAAATCGGCTAACATACCTTTTTTATCAGCCCAAGTCCAACTTGCAAATTTAGTTTTGTCAGCGCCTACAGATGCGGATGTTACCACTTTAGCCTCATCATCTGTAAGGCCATCAAAAGCATCTCCTTGGTCAGACTTGTCTAACATGATATCGTCTATAGTAGTATTTCCATCTGTCAGGTGGCTTACATTAAACTCAAGTTTAGAAATGATTATGTCACCATTTTTGTAGTTATCGGAACCGTCATTGTCATCAATTTCAAAGTCAGAATCATCTGAGTAATTAAAAAAGTAAAGGTTTTCTAAGGTACATTTTACACCATCACGGAGGTCAGCATATTCACTACCACTTGTTCCATCGTCATTCCATCCTTTGAGGCTGCCATTTTTTAATGTAAAACCACCTTTGTCTTGTGTACCTTCCGGGCCATCTAATTCTAAACCGTGGTCAGATTCTTCCCCTGCAATACCAATGAAGTTATCAATGGTACCTGTGTAATCTTGGTCCATGTCAAATCCATCATCACCCTGGTTCCAGATGAGTACATGAGATACATCTACCGTACCGCCAAAACATTCAATCCCATCATCTTGGTTCGCAACAACTTCAACGTGGTGTATCGTTGTGGCTGATCCAACACCACCTAATGTTAAGCCATTGATTTCATTACCTTCACCAATGTTAGAACCACCATGACGTATTGAAATATAACTGATTTTCCCGGAATTGTCGTCAGCTTTTGTTCCACCATACAAGCCATTTTGATCTGAGACAGGAATACCTTCAATTTGTACTGAAGCAGCATCTGCAGAGATAGGTGCATTTCCAAGTATAATCAGGCCACCCCATAAACCATTCATATCTGTATCCAGGTTAGGGCTTGCTACTTGTCCCGGCTCGATTTCATCAGCTACAGAGGTAAAAATTATAGGTTTTTCAGCAGTTCCTTCAGCCATTAATTTACCACCGCGGGCAACTAGCAATGCTGTTGCATTCGGACCGGATCCTGCTTCCCCTTTTACGATAACACCTGGCTCAATGGTTAGCGTTACTCCCGGTAAAACAGTGATTCTTTCACCTAGAATATACACTTTACCTGTTTCCCATGTAACATCTGAAGAAATATTTTCAGTAACTTTAATACCTAAACCTAAAGTGTCTCCAGGTGGTTGATCAGTTGGATCTGGATCCTCATCTTTTTTACAGGAAGTAATAGTTAATCCTGCAAGTAAAAATAAAATCGCTGTAAAAGATAAAAAATTTCTTTTTTTCATTTTTTTCTAATTTTTAATTAATAAATGAATAGTTAATGATTAATGAATTTATTGACAAATTAAACACGAATATTTGAGGAGTACCTTAGATAAATTTTAAGGTTATATTAATTTTCTATTTATTTATTTGCCATAACAGTTAACACAAATTTAATATTGGAGGGTTCCCTAGTGTCATGTGAAGTGTAGGTTGCCGGGTAAGGCGAAATTACTTTTAGTTTTTTTGTAAAATCTAAAAAATAAGAATAGCAGGTAGCCCCTTCTCCCTTATAACTATGAAGGAGAAGCTACGTGAGTCTTTTTTTTATGAAGCAAAAACTAAAAAGAAGGAGTTTTGGC
Source organism: uncultured Bacteroidales bacterium (assembly GCA_964582245.1). GTDB lineage: Bacteria > Bacteroidota > Bacteroidia > Bacteroidales > CAZOSQ01 > CAZOSQ01. The sequence goes on from CAZOSQ010000096.1 coordinate 5,837, forward strand.
TCGATTTTCAACTTTCTTATTGAATTCTATAACTAGGATAAGCATATAATACATGTAATTTCATGTTCATGGATTAGTTATGAATAAAAAAGGCTGCTTATCGGTTTTCTTTAGATTTAACTTAATAATTATAAATACCGAGTAGTTATTACAATTTTTTTGGCAGGGTATTATTCAGTAATAAATAAGTAAGTAGAAGCATGAAAGTTGGTTTATTAATAGGGAAATTAACTGGAATTACCCCGTTTTTCTTTATACCTGTTAAATTGGGATTACCACCTCTTTACCTGGCAATGATTGGTAACACGTTGAGTTTTATGAGGAGGATTAGCAATGTCATTATTTTATAGTAGGTTGGTATGTTATTCCTCTAAATAAGGTAAGAAGGGGAGTTTTATTACTTCTTTTTTACCTGGTTTAATTGGATATGTGTATCTTTGCATAATATTCAAGGAAAAGAATTTGAATAATAAATAAATGTCTTTATATGAACAAGGATGACATAAAAATCTTGAACAAAGAGTTCAAAAATTCAAGTGCTGAAGATGTAATTTCATATTTTTTAGGTAGGTTTAAGGATAAAATCACCTTTGCCTCAAGTTTGGGGATTGAAGATCAGGTTATTACTGACATGATAATGAAAATTGATAAAGGTGCAAATATCTTCACCTTGGATACAGGTAGGTTATTTCCAGAAACATACGATCTGATTCAAAAAACCAATGAAAAATATGGAATAAAAATACAAGTTTATTTTCCTAGTGCTCAAAAAGTAGAACAGATGGTGAATGAAAAGGGAATAAACTTATTTTATGATAGTATTGAAAACAGGAAGTTATGTTGTGGAATTAGGAAAATTGAACCTCTAAAAAGAGCTTTTCATGGAAAGGAAGCTTGGATATGTGGGTTACGACAAGAACAATCCATTACTCGTTTTAATACAAACTTGTTAGAATTTGATGAATCCAATGGCTTATTGAAGATTAATCCTTTGTTTAACTGGGTTGAACAACAAGTTTGGGACTATATCAAGGAACATGATGTGCCATATAACAAGTTACACGATAAAGGTTTTCCAAGCATCGGTTGTCAACCTTGTACCAGGGCTATAGAAAACGGTGAGGACATAAGGGCCGGAAGATGGTGGTGGGAACAACCCGAAAGCAAGGAATGCGGTTTACATAAAAAAAGTTCATAAATAATTTCCTTACCTGGATTATCACAATGATGCCACCCCTATGGGCGTGGTTTTTTTGTATGAAATGGTTCCAGGATATGTCAAGTTGATAGGTAAAAATTAGTGATTCGGGGGTATAAGGGATGAGCCTCGATCTGAAGAAAACATTCAGCATTCTTGACTTGATAAACAGAATTCTGAAGTTTTTAGTAGATACCCTGTATTACTATTTATAATAAGTTAAATCCCGGGGAACCTTCTGAAATTCTTGTAAATGATTAATGTCTTTTTCAACGGAATTTCCTACAACGACAATATCTGCACCGGCCTTATAGGCTTTTTGCATTTCATTTCCATTAGTAATTCCCCCACCCACTATCAAAGGTACGGTAATATTATTTTTTATCACTTTTATGATTTCTTCATTACCTGGTTCAATGGCACCACTACCGCTTTCAAGATAAATCAGCTTATGTCCTAGCATCTCTCCAGCAATGGCCGTGGCAGTTATAATATCCGGTTTTGTAACTGGTATTGTACGTGTATTGCTAATATATTCGACAGAACTAGTGTTCCCCCCATTAATCAAAATATATCCTGTAGGAATGACTTCTATTTTTTTCTTTTTTAAATAGGGTGCTGCCAAAACATGGTTTCCTATCAAAAACTCCGGGTTTCTTCCAGATATTAATGATAAAAAAAGGATGGCATCTGCTTCGCCAGATAATTGTAATAGGCTACCCGGGAAAAGAATAACGGGTATACTTGTTTTTTCCTTAATTTCTTCGATATAATCATGCATGAAATTGCTAACCAAACTTCCTCCTACCAGGAAATAATCAACACCTGATTCTGCTGCCATATCCGCTAATTCATCCAACACGATAGAAGGATAATTTTCCGGATCTATGAGAAGCATAAATAATTTTCGATTAGAAATATTTTCTTTTATAGAAGAATAAATCATTTTTTTTTATTTTGAACACCAAACTATGGTGTAATTATCTTTAAGCATGTACTCGAGGGAAAAAACCTCTTTTCCGTACATGTTTTGTACAGTTCCAGTTAAAAATCCACTTTCTGTAACTTTAAAGGGCGAAATTATAAGATTTTTTTTAAAATTAATATCTTGTTTATCACAAATTTTGTATAAAGCTTCTTTTGCACACCAATGAATATACAATTGTATTTTTCCTTCAAAAGGATCATTGTTGATCACTTCGTTTTCATTGATAAATTTATCCGCAATCTTGAAAATATCATGGTTCATGTATTCAAGATCTATCCCTACTTTATGGGTAGTTCCTAGTAAAATTGAGGAATAATTTTTTGAATGGGAAATGCTTATATTATAAGAATTGTTTTCCAAAAAGGGTTTTCGGTTTTGATCATAAATCACGCGATTTTTATTTTTTAACATGGTTTTCAAAAGAGCACGAACGCTTAGCCATTCTAATTTTCTACCATGGTTTCTAAATTCTTTTAAAATTTTCAAATCTTCTTGGCAAGGATCAACATATTTTAATAAAAATTGATAATCTTCAACAACTTCCCAAATGCCCATACGAACATTTTTATTCACGTATTTATCAAGAATGACTCCCATACATGAATTATTTCCAGTCTAATGAACTGATAAGATGTGATATATCTTCCCGGAAAAAGTTGATGGCAGGAGCCAAGGAATCTTTATTAGGTAGGGTATTAAAATATAATGAACCACTTAAAAAGTGATTGGTACTATCTGTTAAAAAGAAACTTACCGAAGTAGCTGTATTACCTTCTAAATCATAAAGAATTCCATATACATCATGTAGAGTATCGGAATAGAAACTTTCTTTGATTGCCTCGGCTTTAACTGTATGTTTGTAAACAAGTGAGCGAATGTCTTCCACGTGTTTTGACAATGTATTGCGTGTAATGGGATAATAGGTAAGGTATATCTTGGCGTTATAATTTTCAAAATTTATGTTAAACCAACATGGGTTTTTAAGGTTGTTTTTGTATTTTTCAATTTCTCCATAAACCGGGTATTCAAAACTAAAAGGACATTTAGAAGTATCATATTGAATATATTCTTTAGCTGGAAAATCCAACCTAAAAAAACCAAATGGTTTTGGTGTATATTCCTGCTTACATTTTAGCATTGTGAATGCTAATAAAATTAAGAACCCGTTTAAAAAAGTATATTTAAAAAATCTTTGTTTATTTTTCATTTTCAAGATTAGTCAATTCCAGCCTGTTAATATTTACTTTTATTTGTTTTATCCGACGCTCGTCTACATCTTCTATTGTAAAAACAAATTGTTTGTAAGTTATTTTTTCTGATTTTTTAGGTATTTCACCTTTTATTTCAAGCATTAAACCTGCAAGTGTTTCGGCTTCACCCTTGATTTCATGGAACACATTATCTGGTACATCAACAATTTTATAAAAATCATTTAGAAATATTTTGGCTTCAAACAAAAAGGTATCATTATCTATTTTGGTGTAAAAAAGCTCGTCTTCATCATTTTCATCCACAATTTCACCAATGATTTCTTCAAGAATGTCTTCAAGTGTTACTATACCCAAAGTTCCTCCATACTCATCAATAACGATGGCCATGTGTATTTTATTGGCTTGAAATTCTTTTAGTAACCCGGTTATTTTTTTAGTTTCCGGGATGAAATAGGGGGGGCGAATGATTTTTTGCCATTTAAAATCCTCATGATTGATATGAGGTAATAAATCCTTAATATACAACATTCCTTTTATATTATCGAAAGATTCTTCATATACAGGAATGCGGGAATACCCGGATTCTATAATTTCAGGTAAAATTTCATTTATGGAGTCATTTATATCCACGGCTTCGACATCCACCCTTGATGTCATAATCTCTTTAACTTCAAGATTCCCAAATTTAATGATCCTTTTCAAGATAAGTTCTTCTTCATTAATAGTATTAGAAGTTAATTCGATGGCATCGGATAATTGATCCATGGAAATAAGATTTTTTTTGGCGAATTTCTAGTTGACGAATGAAGTAGAATAAAAAAGTAGTTTTCCCAGGGGAAGGAACAATTTATCAAGAAAATTCATTGGTCTTGCCATTACCTGAGAGAAACTTAATGCATAGGTATTAGCATATATTTTTGGTAACATTTCCCCGAAAAGAAGCAG
>CAZOSQ010000097.1:0-10164 GCA_964582245.1 uncultured Bacteroidales bacterium
CGAAAATTGGCAAGTTTAACGGTAACCTGGGCATCCTTGAGGTAAGCCGACAGTTTGTTTTTTATTTTTTCTTTTGTCTCTTTTATCGTCAATCCCTTTACATGCAAGGTATCTGCGATGGGCAAATTGATAGTGCCGTTTTCATTCACGGTATACCCGGTGTAATATAAACTTTCTTCCCTTAACGTGTTGCTTGAAGCACCGCTGGACAACAGATCCGTGTTGAACATTTCATTTATCTCCTCGTTCAGGGTGACGATCTTGATATAAAGTACGTCAGAAACCTGTAGCCGGTAATCGGGTTTGTTTTTGGAGTACCTGGATGTGTCGCCCGTAGCAGAGAGATCCTGTAGGTAAGTTAGTTTTTTGTAGGAGTTGCAGCTTGATAACAGCAAGATACTGGATACAAAAGAAAATACAAGTATTCTAATTCTTTTCATTTATGTAAAGATTGCTCATGGTTTTATTAACGAAACTAATTATTATTTTATTAAACTTTTGATCTTCCTGTCATTTTTCACGATTACATTTCATTTTTCACGCAAAACTGAGAACTTATTGGCTAACAACCATAAATGGGTTTACCTTTCTCAAGGATATGTTTTTTTAGCTCCTCGTTATCAATAGTTTTAAAATTTACTGCATCAAAAAAATAAGGAATGGGTAAATTCTCGTTTAATTCTCCCCTCAACCGATTCGTGGTATCAAAATCCACTTCTTCCCCGAATATGGCAATGTCAATATCTGATCCTTCCTTATAATTTTCCATGGCACGAGAGCCAAAAATATAAGCTTTATCAATCATGGGAAATTTCGAGGGTATTTAAGATCATCCTATTGGCTATTATCAAGTATACCAAAACTATTGTTCATGTTTATTTTTAAGAGCCAAGTACAACAGCTTGATCAGTTCAAAATAATCATTCTTTATGGAATTTATTATTAATTCAGTGGATGCCTCGTCATAGGTATGGGATGTTAAATCCCTATCTTCCAAGGCGGATAGCCATAACTCACCTTGTCCTATCAAATTAATTTGAAATGCTTGTTTTATAGTTTCCCCGGGGCTTTTTGTATCAAATCCCAGGCTTTCCAAGTAATCTTTCATGATTTTCCACGAAAGTTCAAAACAAACCCTGTAAAATTGTATGATACCCCCTTTTTCAACCTGGGATGGATCCTTGATAGAAATTGATCGTTCAAGTAATTTGAAAGCTTTTTCAAAGTTAATAAACCTTTGTTTCCACCGTATTTCTTTTTTATTTACCAAGGTATAAAAATCAGCTTTTGGTATCTCGATAAACAAGATACCTAAGGGTGTTTAAAATAAACAGGAATCAGCCGGAACCAAGGATTTCGATGACAAAAAAACGTGGCTCCGCTTCCTGAACTTTCGTACACTAAATTGAAAATCAGTTAAATAAATAATCGTATCGTCTTTTTTGTTCAAAAAATCCGTCATAGGGGGTTACCCTTATTCAGGCTGCTAATTTAAGTAAATATTTAATGGGGACATCAACCATGAACCCCACGTGCAAAGCATCAATATATAAAACTACTTTATTTTTCCCATTGTACTGGATTAATTTTCCTTTTAGGCCGGAAAGTTGTCCATACAATATCTCAACTTGGTCTCCAACCAGGAAAGTTTCATTAAAAGTTTCAAATTCATCATCTGAACCCAATAAAATTTTCAAGGAATTGATCTGACTGTCCGGTATTATAGCAGGTAGATTTTCAAGCTTTACAAAACCGGATATACCCGGGATATAATTTACTTGTAAAACTTGTTTTTTATCAATATAAACAAAAATATAAGAACGTATTAAAGGTTCGGTGATATACCTCTTCTTCCCCTGGCGAACTCGTAGGATTTTTTGCCTGGGTAAATAAGTTTCTATACCTACAGAGTTCAATTCTAACTCCGCCTTCATCTCAGCCCTGGCCTTGGTATAAAGAGCATACCATTTTTTGTCCATTGTTTTTTTCCTATTGGATATTCGATAAAACGAATATACTAATATTTATTGCATTATAAAGAGGAAATTTACTTTTTTTAAAAGTGTAAATCCGGGATTTATTTTCAATTATACCACTAAATATAAGAAGATACATACATTTTAAAATAGATTTAAAATATTAACCGGGAAATAAGCCTAATTTTTTCAATCCCCCGATGAAAAGCATGTACATAGTACTTAAAAATGTAAGGATAATCCATCCTCCCCTTGCCCGGGATCGTTTATACTCCTACCTTGGTGGTCGTACAAAAGGGATGATACTCTCCTTTAAGCCCAACCGGTTTGGCATTTCGGATGGTATACACTGTTTGTATTGAACTTTTAGCTGTCTCTAAGGGGAATCCTTCACCTGCTAAAATTGATTCATACGTCTTGGTATGCAAGTCAGTAAAACCGCCGCTAAATTCAATTTCCTCGCCATTGACAGTAATGGAACGATAAGTTCGTATACCTTTTATTTTAGTATTTCCAGGAATATCATTATAATCCAATGAGAGGAACCAGCGAACCCGGGCATTTTCCAACTCTAAAAATCCAGCTGCTTTATTGGGTTCTGAAACATGCACGATATTCTCTTTCACGTCACCGAAAATCCAACTGATCATGTCAAAGAAATGCACCCCAATATTGGTTGCCACGCCACCGGATTTTTCAATATCTCCCTTCCAAGAAACTTTATACCAATGCCCCCTACTGGTGATATAAGTCAAATCAATATCATATTTTTCATCTTTCGACCCTTCCTGGATCTTCTTTTTAAGTGCCACGATAGAAGGATGTAACCTCAATTGCAAAATGTTATATATTCTTCTACCTGTTTCTTCTTCTATCTCTTTCAATGCATCCAGGTTCCAAGGATTAAGTACCAATGGTTTTTCGCATATGGCATCTGCCCCCACTCGCAAGGCAAAACGAATGTGCGCATCGTGCAGGTAGTTTGGCGAACAAATGCTCACGTAATCGACTTGTTTTCCACCCCTACGCATTTTTTCAATATGGCGGTCAAAACGTTCAAATTCCACGAAAAAATCGCTTCCAGGAAAATAGCTGTCAATAATTCCGACACTATCATTCTTATCCACGGAAGCCAACAAGTTATTTCCTGTTTCTTTTATGGCTTTTAAATGCCTTTCGGCTATATAACCACCTACTCCAACTAGTGCAAATTGTTTCATGCTCGGTTTTTTTGTATTTGATTTATCAATTTACTAATTAAGGACAAAATTAAAAACAATATACCCTACTGGTCAATTCATGTTCCTTTTATACCTAATTAATTTTTTTCACGGTTCCATTTGTCAATTTATACTTTTCATTGCTCTCCGGGCAAAGGGCAATGTTTTCTTGGTCAAACTGAAGCTTATGCCCATACTCACTCATCCAGCCAACCTGCCGCCCGGGATTTCCAACGATAAGGGCATAGGGAAGCACTTCTTTTGTTACAACAGCTCCTGCACCAATAAATGCGTATTCCCCGATATCATGACCACATACAATGGTCGCATTTGCCCCTATACTAACCCCTTTTTTCACCAAAGTTTTCATATAATCTCCCCTCCTATTAACAGCACTCCGAGGGTTGATTACATTGGTAAACACCATTGAAGGCCCCAGGAACACGTCATCTTCACAAATAACCCCGGTATATATGGATACATTGTTTTGGACTTTCACGTTCTTTCCCAGTGTAACCCCGGGAGAAACCACCACGTTCTGTCCTATGTTGCAATTTTCACCTATCTTGCTATCGGCCATTACATGGGAAAAATGCCAGATTTTTGTTCCTTTGCCTATTTTACAGCCTTCATCAATGACGGCTGTTTCGTGGGCGTAATATTCATTTGCCATATTTTATGATTTAGCGTCTAAATACTCAATGACATTTTTAGATATGTAATTTAATTGTTCATCATCTAACTCGGTATGCATGGGCAATGATAAAACAACTTTTGACATCTGCTCGGTAACGGGTAAATCTCCTTCCTTGTATCCCAAGAATGCATAAGCTTTTTGTAAATGCAATGGAACCGGGTAGTAGATCATGGAAGGAATGTTCTTTGTTTTTAAAAATTCTTGGAGACCATCTCTTTTATTTGCCGGAACTTGCAAGGTATATTGATGAAAAACATGGGTGGAATTACCCGATCTAACGGGAATTTTTATCCCGGGGTGATTCATGAAAATTTGATCGTAATATATAGCTGCTTTTTGCCGCGCTTTAATATATTGGTCTAAATATTTTAATTTCACGTTCAAAATAGCTGCCTGTATAGTATCTAACCTTGAATTGACCCCGATATACTCATGATGGTATTTCTTCCTCATACCATGGTTGACTATGGCAGATATTTTTTCCGCTAAATGACTATCATTGGTAAATATAGCACCTCCATCCCCATAACCACCTAAATTCTTGGATGGAAAAAAAGAGGTACAACCCAATGTTCCCAGGGTTCCTGCTTTTTTCTTTACCCCATTGGAAAAATTATAGTCAGCCCCGATTGCTTGTGCATTATCCTCGATGATGTGTATATCATTCTCATTTGCTAATTCCATCAAAGGCTCCATATCACTGCACTGGCCAAATAAATGAACAGGCAAAATCACCTTTGTCCGTCCCGTGATTGCATTTTTCACCTGTTCCACATCCATGTTGAAGGTTCCCGGCTGTATATCCACGAAAACTGGTGTTAAGCCCAATAATGCAATCACCTCAACGGTAGCTATAAAAGTAAAGGATGTTGTAATAACCTCATCGCCAGGCTTTAAGTCAAGAGCCATTAAAGCCACTTGTAACGCATCTGTGCCATTGCCACATGCAATGGTATGATTAACATCCAGGTAAGATTGCAAGTTTTTTTCAAACTCTTTTACTGCCGGGCCTTTGATAAAAGCAGAAGTAACAATCACCTCTTGAATAGCAGCATCTATTTCTTGTTTTACCTGGAGATACTGGCCTTCCAGGTCAACCATCTTTATTGATTTCATAATATTCTCAATAAGTTACAATGGGTAAAATTTTCTCTAATAATAATTCAACAGATTCTTCAATAGAAAGTTTATCTGTTTCAACAATTATATCGGCATGCTTAGGAATTTCGAAGGGTGCATCAATTCCTGTAAAATTTTTTATTTCACCTTTCCGTGCTTTCTTGTATAAACCTTTAACATCTCTTTTTTCACATACCAATAAAGGCGCATTGATAAAAACTTCTATGAAGTTTCCCGGTCCTATGATTTTTCTTGCCAGGGATCGCAATTCTTCCACGGGACTGATAAAACTATTGATACAAATAATCCCGCAGTTTATCAATAATTTGTTAACCTCGGCGATGCGCCGGATATTTTCATACCTGTCGGTCTCGGTAAAAGTAAGGTTATTGTTGATGCCATTGCGAATGTTATCACCATCAAGCACCTGGGTAATAAACCCTCTTTTAAACAATTCCTTTTCTAACCCGAGTGCCAGTGTGGACTTCCCGGATCCCGACAAACCCGAAAACCAGATTGTTTTAGAATGTTGTTTTAAATGTTGTTCTTTCTGTTCCCGGGTAATAATCTTTTTTTCTGATATGGGGAAAATATTCCTATTTTTTTCCATGGAAAACCGTATTTAGACTGCATGTTGCAGGATTAACACTGATGACTATCGGTAGAGGATGCATGAATGTAAATCATGGATAAGTTGGCTAGGTGAATAAAATTTTCGAGTTAGAAAAACTTATATTGTTCTTTTGGGTTCCAATTAATCAACTTGCCAAATTAAATTTCATTTTTTTGCAAAAAATCTAGGTTAATCAACTAAGCCTGGAGAAATAGAAATAAAAAATGGGCAAGATTGATCCCACCCACTTTTTAGATTATATTCCAAAGGTATTTTTAATTTGATCCACGTAATCTAATTTTTCCCATGCAAAAAATTCAACTTCTTGCTCCACTTCTCTTGCATCTCTTACAAGTTTGACCATTTCTTTATATGGATGCCTTCCAAAATGACCATAACTGGCAGTAGGTTGAAAAATGGGATTTCTCAATCCAAAACGGCGAACAATGGCTCCCGGCCTTAGGTCGAACATTGCTTGAACTTTGTCTGCAATTTTGCTGTCAGACATATTAACATTTGAAGAACCGAAAGTATTGATATACAAACCAACGGGGTCAGCAATACCAATGGCATATGCAAGTTGCACCATTACTTCATCTGCCACACCGGCAGCCACAAGATTTTTTGCAATATGACGGGTAGCGTAGGCAGCAGAACGGTCAACCTTGGAAGAATCTTTCCCTGAAAAAGCGCCTCCACCATGAGCTCCTTTTCCACCATATGTATCAACAATAATTTTCCTTCCCGTAAGTCCTGTATCTCCATGGGGTCCTCCTATCACGAATTTCCCAGTGGGATTCACGTGCAAGATGTAATTTCCATCGAAAAGAGCCTTAACGCGTGAAGATAATTTATCCATTACCCTAGGTAAGACAATTTTTCTAATATCTTCCTTGATTTGAGAGATCATGTTATCATCATCGGAAAATTCATCATGTTGAGTGGAAACCACTATGGTGTGAATTCTAATGGGATTATGGTCTTCCCCGTATTCAACTGTAACTTGTGATTTTGAATCAGGACGAAGGTAAGTCATTTGTTTTCCCTCCTTGCGGATATCTGCCATTTCTTTTAACATCAAATGAGACAGTTCTATCGGCAAAGGCATGTAGTAATCAGTTTCCTTGTTGGCATAGCCAAACATCATTCCTTGGTCACCAGCTCCTTGTGAATCTTCCGAGCCTCTTTCAACACCCTGGTGGATATCAGAAGATTGCTCGTGGATGGTGGATAATATCCCGCAAGAACCAGCATCGAACTTATATTCTGCTTTATTATAACCAATTTGATTAATCACGTTGCGTACGATTTCCTGGTGGTTGAATACTGAATTGGAACGTACTTCACCTGCCAAAACAACCAATCCTGTGGTAACTAAAGTTTCACATGCCACTTTTGAATCGGGATCCTGGCGCAAATATGCATCCAGCATAGCATCCGAAACTTGATCGGCTACTTTATCCGGGTGTCCTTCGGATACAGATTCCGAGGTAAATAAATATGCCATTATTAAATTTTTTTTGTTTGATAAGAAACTTCAAAGGTAATATTATTTAGTATATCTGCAACAAATATTTTTTTTGATTTTATCATTTATCAGCCTAAATTCAATCGTTTGGAATGAAATAGCTTATAATTTTAATGTCCCGTTATAAAAAGACGCACCACTTCAAGATCAATGGGTGTAGTAATTTTTATATTCTCCATGTTGCCCGGAACCAGTTGGATTTTCACACCCAAATGTTCAAGCACACTTGCATCATCGGTGAACTTGGATTGATAATCCATCTCGTATGCCTTTTTAAATAATCCTGAATGAGCTACCTGCGGTGTTTGCACCAATCGGTATAAATCGCGATCAACTGGTTTGCTTCCATTTTCACTTATTAATCTCAAGGATTCGTGAACGGGTACCACGGGAATAGCTGCGCCATGTATTTCAGCCGAATCAAAACAGTTTTTAATCGTTTGCAAGTTGACCAATGGTCTTACACCATCGTGTACAGCCACCAAACCTTTTTCCTTGACTAACTTCAATCCATTCCGAACTGAATAAAAACGGTTTTCGCCACCAATGGTTATCTCATGGGGTACATCAAAAGATTTCTTTTCCACCAGTGTAAGCCATTCTTTTTCTCTTCCATCGGGAAGTACAACTATAAGGGAGATTTGTTGTTCATACTTGTAAAACTTAACCATGGTATGCATGATAATGGGCAGCCCATCTACTTCAAGAAATTGCTTGGGAACCACATGTTTAAACCTTGTTCCGCTCCCCCCTGCAACAATTATCACGTATTTTTTCATTATATTTAATTGAATTTATTAAAAAAAGCAATCAAATAATTTATCTCTTGAATACATTATTTTATCACCTTCCTATTTTGTGCCTCACCTCGGTAAACATTTGTCCCTAAAAGATTAATTTTAATGGTGCTCCTTTTTTTGATGTGTCCGCCTTGGCGTGGTTCATCCTTATTTATGAGAACTCTCCTACTCCCGAAGGAGAAACAACGCCTAATTGTTTATGCAATACACGCAAGTTTCATGTCGTTAGTATATTCTAAAACCAAGGATTATGAACCCGCTTATTTTTGAATTTCTTAAAGCCCTTAAAGATAATAATAATCGTGAATGGTTCCATGAAAATAAATCTTTTTACCAAGAAGCGAGAAATCAGTTTGAGTTATTTACCAGCATGTTAATACACGAGATTGGTTTTTTTGACAAGGATATAAATTCATTAGAGGCCAAAGATTGTATTTTCAGGATTTACAGGGATGTTAGATTTACCAAGAATAAAGAACCTTATAAAACCAATTTCGGCGCTTTTATTTCCTCGGGAGGAAAAAAATTAAATTATGCCGGGTATTATATTCATATTGAACCGGGAGAAAGTTTTCTTGCAGGGGGTATTTATCATCCACCGGGGGATATTTTAAAAATAATCAGGAATGAAATTTTTGAAAACACCGATGAATTCAAGGGAATTATCCATGATCCTGCTTTCAGCAAACACTTTTCAAAAATTGAAGGAGAAAAATTAAAAAATCCCCCCCGTGATTTTCCCGTAGATTATCAAGATATGGATTTAATAAAATTCAAAAGTTATAATGTTATTAAGTATTACCCTGATGAAGTTATTCTTAAACCTAGTTTTTTGGAAGAATGTAAATCGGTTTTTACGGTCATAAATCCATTTAACCAATTTTTTAATTATCGTTTAAAAGAACATTATAACCCACTATAATTATTTTGAAACCTGGAATAATTCGTGCTGCTACGTGTTTCTTGGTGACATCATTTTTTTAAATTATAGGATGATTATCTGCAACAAATATTCTTTGTCATTCCAAATCAACAACCTGCATTAGATCACCAGTCAAATTAATGATGAAGAATTTGGATATTCTAATAAGAATATTTTAATTTGGCATAAAAAACTAAAAACCACGACTATGAAAGTTAATAAAAATACCATAATTGTTCCCTGGGATTTCACGGAAAAAGCTGAAGATGCATTGGCACACGCTGTCCGTATTGCCAAAATAATGGATAATAACATTCAATTATTAAACGTGGTCGATTCACCTAAAGAAGTAGTAGAAGCTAAAGCCAAATTAGATAATGATGCTGATAAACTTCTAAAGGATACAGGTTTGGAATTCAGCACCATTGTATTAGAAGGAAGTATATTTTCAAAAATATCCGAATATGCTTCTATCAATAATGTAAACATGGTAATCATGGGAACCCATGGAATCAAGGGCATGCAAAGAATAACCGGTAGCTGGGCCTTAAAAGTTCTAGCAGGTTCAAAAGTTCCTTTCCTGGTCGTACAAGATAAACCCAATAATGAAGAAAGGTTTTCGGATATTGTTTTTCCAATTGATTTTACCTCGGAAACTAAAGAAAAGGTCAAATGGGCAATTTACCTGGGAAAATATTTCAAATCAAGAATACATGTTTACAAGCAACCTATCACTGATCAATCATTAAGTCAAAAGGTGAATGTTAACCTGAATTTTGCTATACGGTTTCTTGAGCAAAATGAAATTGATTATGATTTAAAAACGGCTGAAAAAAGCAGTTCATTCGCCAAGGATACATTAAAATATGCCCAAGATATCAATGCTGATTTAATTATCATCATGACCAAGAAAAACTTGAATTTAAGTGATTATATTCTTGGTGCACAAGAGCAGTACATCATTACCAACAGTGCGAAAATACCGGTGATGTGCATTAATCCAATAAATAGTGTTGCCGGGATTAGTTTTAACTGATCTATCACTGGAATTCAACAAGAAAGAAATTTTACAGGGTTACAAACCTTATTTTTCCTAAAATCATTCTGCTAAGATTCGGGTTAGAAACTCCAATTCTGCAAGTACGGGAGTAACATTTATTTTTCCTGATACCTGCAAGTTATTGCTTATTGATGGATATCCCCCCTAGACAGTTAGGTTTGTATCAATTAAAAAATCAATGGTACCCGATTAAAAATCGGGTTATTTATTTTGCCCTCATGCTCTCTTT
>CAZOSQ010000098.1:0-2105 GCA_964582245.1 uncultured Bacteroidales bacterium
GATGATCATTTTTTTAAGATCAGGGGAGATCACCCTCCGCCACAACACTGATTTAACGAGGCTTAGACCCACAAGATTTAAAACACGATTGGGTGTGGGGTTTTCCAGGTTTTCAATCTTAAACATGCGCAGTGGGTTTTCTAATCCCCTGTCTTTCATTGTATTCAACTGTGCCTTAAATCCTATACTGTTAGAAGATTTTAGGAGTTGATTCGCCACGAGCCAAATTAAACAATATCATGCATTAGCAAATTTATCTTTTCTTCAATATCCTTGATATACGTTTTGCATTTTTCATCATCCGATATATCGCTGGATAATTCATCTTCGAAGTCATACAAATCGTTGATAAGCATCCGTTTCAATATTTCTTCTTTATTTTCCATAGTTAAACTTTATTTTAGCCAGGTTGTCAAAATCCAATGGTCTTTTTCAATTTGTTTTACATAAGATTTTGCCATAATTTCTGTGCCAACATCGCCAATTTCTTCTGCACTTTCAATACATTCGTGCAAGATATCCAATAAGGTTCTGAAATCTTCCAATACCTTGTTGACCATTTGAAATCCCGTGAGATCCGATTTACTCTCTTTTATTTCCGAATTTTCTAAGTATTCTTTTAACGTGCTGATAGGAGTTTGTCCAAAAACCCTAATCCTTTCGGCAATCTCATCGATATTTTCAGCTGCTATATTATACTGTTCCTCGAATTTTTCGTGAAGATCGAAAAAATCAGGACCTTTCACGTTCCAGTGAAAATTGCGTAATTTTTGGTAAAATACACTGTAATTAACAAGCAACTTATTTAATCTTTGTACGGTTTCTGCCGTATCCATAGGACTATATCCCAGTTTTAAAAAGGTTCTTTTTTCTTTAACTTCCATAATATTCTTGGTTTTAAGTTTGTAAAAATTGTTATTGATATACCAATACAGGTTTTTCTGTCTTTTTTATCAACTGCTTGGTTTTGTCTGCAAAAATTTCTTTTATAATGCCGTAGTGTTGTTTATATACCACGATAAGGTCTCGTTCATAATGATTAGCATAATTATCTATGCTTTCAGCTACTGTTTCTCCTTTTCTTCCCACTGTCATTACTTCAATATTTTGGCTGTCAATCATGGTGGATAAAAGGTTGACCATCCCTTTTTCTTTTTGTTCCTCCTCGTTCCCCATTTGATTTACCACGTGTAATACAGTTAGGTTGGATTTAAGTGTACTGGTTATGTTCGTAAGTTTTTTAATGGTAATGAAATCATTCTCATTATAATCACTATTGTAAACTACATGCTTCGATGGCTGGTACATTGCCCCGGAAGGAATGACCCAAACCGGGCACTTTACTCTTTTTATGATTTCATTGATATTATCCAGTACTAAATTTTTTGTTTTTCCTGTTTTGTCTTTGCTTAACAGGATCATACTAACCTGGTCGGTATAAGTTTTTTCAATAATTTTTTCGGTGTACAACCCTACTCCTATTTCATAGTTGATGGCAACAGGTAATTCCTGGTATTTACCCTCCAACATGGAAATGTAATTCTTCATCATGCCACAGGCATGCTCCTCTCGCTCCTGAAGATATTCTTCAATGGTTTGATGAATACTCTCGGTTTGCCATTCCCTCTTTTTTTTATCCCTAAATCGATCGATTATGTGTATCAATATTACTTCATCAAATTCGAGATCCGAGGCAAGCCTTACTGCATAATTGATATTATCCATAGTATCCTTCGAGAAAATTACGGGTACTAACATTTTTTTTCCAGGCTTCATTCTGATTGATTGTTTTTAGTTTTGTAATAAATATTAAGAACAATATGTATTCCATATAAGTTGGAAAGATAAAAATTGGGGAGAAAATCCTTCATACATCCTATTTAAATCATTGTGTAACAAAAAGAAATATTTTTATCAATTCCTTCCGAGATACTTTAGCAACAAGGAACCCTCGTGTAATTAATTCCACGGGAAAAATGTTTTCCCCATGTTATGACAGGAATAATTGACACTCCTGGAATGATATTGCGGGTAAATATTGTTTTTGATCAATTATTAGCCGGTGGAACCTTTACACGTATCTTGAGGAAATATTTTCACATGCA
>CAZOSQ010000098.1:2205-10150 GCA_964582245.1 uncultured Bacteroidales bacterium
AATTATTAGCCGGTGGAACCTTTACACGTATCTTGAGGAAATATTTTCACATGCAATCCCCCGATTTTCACCTTCCATTTTTTCAAAATGAACTTTTTACACGTCTATTTGATTATTGTATAGTATCATGCCGGGTATAAACTTTTTAGCATTTAAACCTACATGGATAAAAAAAGCAAACAAGATCAAAGAAAGATATGTAACAAAGGTGAACCTAATAATTCCCTTGTTTATAAATTGCCTGTTACGAATAGTTATTTATTCTATTTTAAACAAAAAATGGTGAATTTTATCTTAAGTGTATTGGTTTTATGCCATTATTAAATTAAAAAAAATAACTAGCTATGTTTTCAACCGTACAAGATGCCATTGGAAAAGTTGCCGATAAATTACAAAATTGGTTAGAAAGTTTTATCCTATTATTGCCAAACTTGGTCGTGGCTATCCTGGTCCTCCTGGTTTTTTGGGGAATTGCGAAATTAGTTAATTCTTTTTCAAGAAAATACTTACCCCGGTTGATAAAAAACAATTCGGCCAGCAACCTACTAATACACGTGGTATATTTTTCCATTTTGGCCATTGGTCTTTTTATTGCCCTGGAGGCTATGAACCTGGACAAAACAGTTACCTCGCTACTCGCGGGAATCGGTATCTTGGGTATAGCATTAGGTTTCGCATTCAAAGATATAACCGCCAATTTTTTATCGGGATTTACCTTGCCGTGAAAAGCCCGGTAAACGAGGGTGATATTATTGAATACGAGGATTACTATGGTGTGGTGAAAAACATTGACCTTAGGGCCACAACCATAACCAGCATGCAAGGGCAAGATGTTGTTATTCCCAACAGGCTCATCGTGGAACAGACTTACGTTCATTACACTTCAAACAAAACACGTCGTATAGATCTTTCCATTGGAATTTCATACGGGGATGATCTTGAGAAAGCAGAAAAAATTACATTGGCTGCCATTCGCTCAATAGATTATTTGCTCCCATCCAAGGATGTGGACTTATTTTACGAAGAATTTGGTGACAGCTCCATCAATTTCGTGGTACGATATTGGATAGCATTTAATAAAGAAACTGATTATTTAAAAGCCTTGAGTGACGGGATAAAAAAGATAAAAAAGGCGTATGATGAAAATGATATAACCATCACTTTCCCAATCAGGACACTGGATTTTGGCATGAAAGGGGGCAAAACCTTGTCGGATATGTGGATTGAGATGGAAAAGCTAAAGCCGAAAGGTGAAAACAAGGAGAAAACAACGGTCGATAAAACAAGGGGCAAATAAGATTAAAACATTTGATATGGCTGAGAGATTAAATTTGGTAAAGAAAATACTGGAGAAACACCTAATAACAGGAAGAATGATCCCGGGTGAAGAGATAGGTATCGTCCCAGACCATATCCTTCAACAAGATGCCACGGGAACCATGATTATGCTTGAACTTGAAGCACTCGGGCTTGACAAGGTAAAGATAGAATTAGCAGTCCAATATGTTGATCATAATTTATTACAAACCGATTATAAAAATGCAGACGATCATACTTTCTTACAATCCGCGGCACAGCGCTACGGGTACTGGTACAGCAGGCCGGGAAACGGGATCAGCCACGTTGTCCATATGGAACACTTCGGCAAACCTTCCAAGGTTTTGCTGGGTTCTGATAGTCACACCTGCTCAGCTGGTGCCATTGGAATGATAGCGATTGGCTCCGGGGGCCTGGATATCGCCTTGGCTGCCACCGGGGAACCCTATTACATGAAAATGCCGAAAGTCATGGGTATCCATTTAAAAAGGAATTTATCCAACTGGGTCAGCGCCAAGGATGTTATATTGGAAATCCTCCGTCGCCTTGACGTGCATGGCGGTCGTGATTATATATTAGAATATCATGGCGAGGGTTTGAAAAATTTAACCGCTTGGGACCGGATGGTAATTGCAAACATGGGTGCCGAATTAGGTGCCACCACTTCTATTTTTCCCTCCGATGAGCAAACAAGGGATTTCCTAGTTTCCATGAACAGGCCCAAGGATTGGGTCAAGCTAAAAGCAGATAAACATGCCCAGTATGATGAAGAACTGGTGCTTAACCTCGAGGAAATAGTTCCCCTGGTAGCCCTCCCGGGGAGCCCGGGAAACGTGGTACCAGTAAAAGAAGTAGCAGGAAAAAAGATCTCGCAGGTAGTGATTGGTTCCTCGGCTAACCCGGGTTTAAGGGATTTTTGGATAGTCTCGGAAATCCTGAAGGGAAGATTGGTTCCTCCCGGTATCTCCCTGGATGTTAATCCTTCTTCTCGGCAAGTACTGCAAAATCTAATCGTGACCAATAGTCTCAACCATTTGGTAAAAGCAGGGGCAAGGATCCATCAAAGCGGTTGCATGGGTTGTATAGGAATGGGGCAAGCCCCGGGGAGCAATAACATAAGCATGAGAACCATGCCGCGGAATTTCCCGGGTCGTTCGGGTACCTTGGATGATCAAGTATATCTTTGCAGCCCCGAAACTGCTGGGGCATCCGCGCTCACCGGGAAAATCACCGATCCCCGGGACCTGGAAAAATTATATTTCGACCTGACCTATCCCCTATTTAAAAACTTGGAGACCACGGAAATCAATAAAACCATGTTGATCCCTCCTTCACCAAATGTCTACCCCGAACTTAAGAAGGGGCCTAATATTAAATCTTTCCCTGGACTTGAAAAATTGGAATCTCACCTGGAAATTCCAGTAATGCTAAAAATGGGGAACAACATTTCAACGGATGAGATTTTGCCGGCCGGTTCCAAGGTTCTTCCATTTCGAAGCAACATTGAAGAGATAAGCAAATTCTGTTATTCTGCTATAGACAACGAATTTTACGAGAAAGCCTTGGAGATCAAGAAGGAGTATGGCGGACACCTGGTGATTGGTGGCGAAAACTATGCGCAAGGTTCCAGCCGAGAACATGCTGCTTTGGGTCCTAGATTCATTGGGCAAAAAATAGTGGTTGCAAAAAGTTTTGCACGTATCGGGAAGCAAAACCTGGTTAACTTCGGGATCGTACCACTTGAATTTTCCAACAAGGAAGATTATGATTCAATCGGGCAGGGAGATGTCCTTCGCTTCGACAATCTAAGATCAGGGTTGGAAAACGATGGTATGATCACCATGATCAACAAAAGAAACAATAAAAAATATAAACTTATTTACCAGCTTTCGCAAAGAGAAAAGGATATTATATTATCGGGAAGCGTGATTAATTACCTGGTAAATCAATCTATTTATGTTTAAAAACAATCTCATGACAACTCAAAATTCAAAATTATCACTTTCAATACCCAACAGCGGTAAACCGAGGATCGTTATTTTGGGTTGTGGTTTTGGAGGTATCAACGTGGCCCAAAAATTGAAAAATAAAGGTTTTCAAATTATTTTACTTGACCGTTTTAATTATCACACTTTTCAACCATTGCTGTACCAGGTGGCAACGGCAGGGTTGGAACCCGACACTATTTCGGGACCATACAGGAAAATTTTCAATATTAAAGAAGATACTCATTTCAGGATGGTAAAAGTCCTTGGCATAGATCCCGTGGAGAAAAAAATCCGCACCCTGGTGGGCGACCTTTCTTATGATTATGCAGTCATTGCCACTGGATCTAAGATGAATTATTTTGGTAACGAGGATATAAAGGTAAATGCTTTACCCTTGAAACATGTACCCCATGCATTGGATTTGCGTAGCCAGATTTTTCAAAACCTGGAAAAAGCTTCATTGGTTTCTGACGAGAATGAATTAAGAAAACTTTTAACCTTCGTGATCGCGGGAGGCGGACCAACGGGAATGGAACTTGCCGGGGCCTTGGCTGAAATGCGCAAACATGTTTTACCCAAGGATTACCCAAACCTGGATTTGTCAAAAATGAAAATTTATATCGTGGAAGCTCTACCAAGGTTGCTCCCCATGATGTCAGAAAAAGCTGGCCAAAGAGCTGCAAAATATCTTAAAAACCTGGGCGTAAATATAGTCACCGATGCTTTAACGCAAGGTTATGACGGCACCACGGTGAAGTTAAAGGGAAAAGATGACATTCAAACTTATACCTTGATTTGGGCTGCCGGAGTCAAGGGAAATATACCGGGAGAGGCCAAAAACATGGCCGTAACAAAAGGTAAGATTCTTGTTAACGAGTTTAACCAAGTTAAAATAGCAGGTCAAGAAGGGGGTATTTTTCCCGAAACATTCGCAATAGGCGATGTAGCGTTAATGAAAAAGCCAAACCACCCGAAAGGATACCCCGGGCTGGCCCAAGTGGCTATCCAACAAGGAAAAAACACGGCTAAAAATACCAGGCTGATGATCTATAAAAAACCCTTGAAAGAGTTTCATTACAAGAATAAAGGTACCTTGGCCACCATAGGAAGAAGCAAGGCGGTTGCTGATTTGCCGGGTAACATAAAACTCGGTGGCTTTCTCGCCTGGTTCATATGGCTAATGGTTCACCTGGTGTCCTTGGTCGGTTTTAGGAATAAGTTAATCGTGCTAACCAACTGGTTATACAATTATATCAATTATGACAAAGGGATTCGCCTTATCATCAGGCCCAAAATACAGGATAAAAATGATAAGGTGATGAAGGTAATGGAGCATGAGACAAAGGAAAAGTGATTGCAATGGTCAATGGTTAAAGTGAATGGTTATTGGTCATTGGGGGTTAGTTTTAAGTAGATGCCATTGGTCCAGCCGAAACCATCTTGTAACGGATATTCCCCACCACCGGCTTTTTTATCGGTGCAAACTACATTGTATTTTTCCATCATCTTACCGGTGCTTTTAAATATTTTTTGGTTTAAAGAGGTCCAATTTTCCGCTATTTTTTTTGCTAAAAATTCATACTGGTAGTTTTTCATTCCCTGGATAGTAATCCATTGCAAGGGAGGCCATCCATTAGGCCCATCCCATTGTTGACTGGTTAAAGTTAAAGTGGTAGATACCCCTCCTTCAAAAAGAAAATATTTCTTCACACGGGCTGATACTTTACCGGCCTGGATGGGGGTGGCCAGCTTTACAAACAAGGGATACATACCTGCAAGCGAATATATACTCGTGGGTTGCCCCTCTTTAAAGTCGTAATCCATGTAAAATCCTGCTTCTTCATTCCAGCAATACCGGTTAATAGCTTCTTTCCTCTTGTTAGCCAAGGAAAGGTAATGTTGGTGTTGGTTTACACTATCCAATTCCCCGTAACCTCTCGCCAAAATGTTTTCAACCTTGTAAAGCAAGGCATTCAAATCCACCGGGATAATTTCTGTGGTGTGAATGGTTTCCAGTGACAATTCATCTTTTAACCACCTACTGCTAAAGTCCCAACCTGATTCACAAGCTGCACGAATGTCCCTGTATATATCCCCGGGCTCCCTCCCACTTTCCTTCATAAGCTGGAAATCTTCCTTGTAAGCCTCGGGACGGGGTGCTGGTTTTCCATCCCAGTAACGGTTCAAAACATACCCGTCATCAAGTAAAACCACTCTTTGGTAAGCATCGTCTTTTGGGGTTAATTGATCTTTTCCTCTCATCCAAAATTGGTATTCCTTTTCAATGTAAGGCAGGTATTTTCGCCAAATTTCCTTGTTTTCCAAATCAACCAACAGCTCTACCATTAATGCGTAGAAAGGTGGTTGCGACCTGGAAAGGTAATAGGTCCTGTTTCCATTGGGGATAAACCCAAAGGTATCTATAAGAAAAGAGAAATTATCTATCATATCCCGTATCATCTTATTCTTACCCGATTCTGCCAATCCCAGCATGGTGAAATAACTATCCCAGTAGTAAATTTCCCTGAACCGTCCACCGGGAACCACGTAAGGGTAAGGTAGAGGCACCAATGATCCTGCTGCTGTATCGGGATCCCTTGACAATATCGACCATAACTCCTCGATATGTTCGGTAATGGATAAGGTGGTATCTGTTTTAAATTCTTGGTTGTAAACCGGTGGTAGTTCGAAATGATCCATCACGAACTTTTCCAGGTCAAACAAGGTATCATCCTTTTGCTGGTGGTATTCGCGGAAAATTTCCACGGGGTGCATCAATGGTATGCAATCGGGAAATGTCTTGGAGTCTTCGAATACGGGTTTCATTTGCACCTCTCGAAAGAGATCCCCCAGGTCCCTGGAAGGAAAATATTGCCCCTTCAACGAAAACAATGCATTGACCAAAAATAAGAAGATGGAAATTAAATGCTTGACCATAATTTTATAAAAATTTTGTCCATAAATATAGTAATGCTATTGGTTGTATAAAAGTTCATGAAAAGACTAGCTTCTTGCCAGGTACAGATTACTAAAAAAATACCAGTCTTAGTGCCTGGCTGGTATTTTTTTATGGAGATCAACCAGCAACAGCTAGTGATTGTTACCCCCAACCTCCCCGTATTCTTTAAAATAACAGTAAAAAGTCGTTCCTATGCCCGGTCGGCTTTCCAGTCGAATGTGCCCACCATTTTTCTCGATCAGGTTTTTAATGATGTACAACCCTACACCTGTCCCGTCTGCCTTGTTGGTAAACCTTTTGAAGGGTTGAAACAGGGTTTTCCCATATTTTTCCATGTCAATGCCAATACCATTATCTTTGATGGTGACAAGCACGTGTTCCCCTTCGTTTTTGCTGTTGATCTCGATCTTTAACTGCCGATTATCATCCCTGTACTTGATGGCATTGGAAATAAGGTTGCGAAGGATGCTATGAACAAAACTTTGGACATGTTTCATTACCGGTGCCTGGCTAATATCGTGTAAAATGAAACCTTTGCATTCCATTAAAGAACTTTCATGGAGTTTCTTAATATCACGAATGACTTCATCCAGGTTTATTTCGACGAATTTCAAATCATCAGGGTTTTGTATGCGAATCACTTCCGTCAAACCTTTAAGTATACTGTCGAGCTGTTTGACCATCGCACCCAAGGAATCAAAAATTTTCATCTTTTTTTCAACATCCGGTGCTTTTTGCATCATCTTAGAGGATAGGTTGATGTTGTCGATCGGTCCTTTCAGGTCGTGGGCGATGATGTACAGCAGGTTTTCGTGTAACTGCTTCATTTTTTCAAGCTCGCAGTTCTTGTTGTTTACATCTTTATAGGCGGCTAATAAATCCAAATGCGCCTTTTTCCTGTCAGTCAGGTCATGCATGGTAAACACGACCATCTTAAGTTGACCATCTTCAAAAATGGGAATAGCATTGTATTCTATGTATAATTCTTTTCCAATGCGATTATTTACTGTACGATATTCTTTTTTAGTAATACTTTCACCCTTTAAACAGCGGTTTTTTGGCCATTGATCAGGGGAAATTACGTTATTGTCCAAGTCATACAGTTCAAACCCATAAAGGTTTGGATCATTGCAATCAATACCTAATCTCTTAAGGATTAATTCAGCACCTTGGTTTATATCAAGTAACTGACCATCGGGTGAATAGACTATTACACCATCTATGATATTGTTGACCACGGTTTGCAACCGTTCGTACAAATCAGAAAGGAGTTTCTCATATTTTTTTCTCTCGCTAACATCAATTCCTATCCCGATGTTCCTTCCATCTGAAATTGATATGTTTGCCCAACTTGTTTCAATAAAATCCCCCTTTTTTGTCATCATCTTAATGTCTTTGAAACCTGGCCCAAGAGAATTCATGTGTTCGCTGACTTCTTGCCGGTATTTTGGGTCAGGATATGCCAGTTCCATGATTCCTCTTTCTTCGTGGTCTTGTTGTGTCCAACCGGTAATTCTTTCAACAGCTTTGTTCAGTTGGGTTACTTGTATACCGGGAGTCCACAGGGCCATCATGACGGGAATGGTATCGTAAATTTTTTGTAATAATTCTACTTTGACAGATTAGAAAAAAGTATTAAATATCAATGTTTTAGGCGCTGTTTTTTTTGGAAAAATGCCCT
>CAZOSQ010000099.1:0-10075 GCA_964582245.1 uncultured Bacteroidales bacterium
GGAGATCGCTTCAGCTTAGTTCCGCCATCCGGGCGTATATTGTTACTTTTTTTTACAATTAAAAGAACTATTAATAATTTTTATTTTCTGCACCCTTTCTTGGGAAGGCGGGAGATCGCTTCAGCTTAGTTCCGCCATCCGGGGCACATTGATTATTTTTTAAAGAACTTTATCCTTAAAAAAGGCTTAAAAAAAAGAACCCCGAATCGCTTCGGGAATTGAGCGAAAAACGGGACTCGAACCCGCGACCCCGACCTTGGCAAGGTCGTGCTCTACCAACTGAGCTATTTTCGCTTATAATTGTCTTAAAAAAATAAAGACACCTTTTCTTACTTTTTTAAAGAACTCGTAATCGTATCCACCCTTGGACGAATCACACCCTGCAAACCCAACCGTGTTCTCTAAAAAGCGGGTTGCAAATATATTAAATTTTTCAGATTACCAAAAAAAAAATTAATCCTTTTTTTAAAAATTTAATACTGCTTACCCTCGGATTATCTTTGACCCAATTCCAAGGGGACTTCTTCTTCCACTTCATTATTTGTGATCAAAGTACCTTTTAAAACATTTGTAATGATTTCGTTTTTCACAGAATCAAATCGAGCAAGGTTTTCCTTTTTCACCGGTTCCACGGGAGGTGCTTCGTAAGTAAGCGGGTTAATAGCATACCCGTTTCGATAGAGACGGAAATCCAGGTGGGGTCCCGTGGATAAGCCTGTACTGCCTACATACCCTATAATATCACCTTGTTTAACGTAGGCGCCGGCTTTTATGTTTTTCCCGTACCCGTTCAAGTGCAGGTAAGCAGAAGCATAGCTGCTGTTATGCTGAATTTTAACCATTTTCCCGGCACCCCCCGAATATTGTGCTTTAATTACTTTTCCATCACCAATGGTTCTTACCGGGGTTCCAATGGGAGCTGCATAATCTATCCCATGATGCGGCCGGTATCTTTTAAGAATAGGATGAAAACGAGCATGTGAATAACCAGAGGATATCCTGGTGAAATTCAACGGGGCTTTCAAAAAAGCTTTTTTCAAGCTTTTTCCATCTTGATCATAAAATGCCACCTCTCCATCTTGCTCGAAAGGAATTGCGTATAAATCTTTTCCTGCATGCCTGAAAAAAGCAGCATGTACGTTACCTACTCCCACTGAAATAGTATCATGAACATAAATCTCGTCATATACCACTTTAAAACTGTCACCTTTTTGCAACCCAAAAAAATCAACGGTCCAGGCATAGATATCTTCCAACTTTAAAGCAATATTAGGATTCATCTTGTTTTCCTTGATGGTTTCCCACAAGGAAATATTAACCACTCCTACCCCTGTTTTTTGAACCGTATCCGTTGGAACAATTCCCTTTCTTACCCTTACCGAATCTTGAAAATCAATGATGAAATATTCAAGTGGTGTATGTTGGTATACAAAATGTTTTAATGTTTTTGCAGAATCCTTTTCCAAGTATAAATTATAGTTGTTTCCAAACCTGATTTTTCGAACATCAAAAATATCTTTCGAAACATTAACTAAATCATTAATTTGGCGTGTATTTATACTGTAATCGTTTAAAATTTCTCCCAACCTCTGGTTACGCTTTATCCTTCCTGTCACTATTTCGAAAGAATCGACAGCAATTCCAAACTCTCTTTTAATTTCCGGTTCCACGATAACAGAATCCGTATCGCCCGATATATAAATCATATCATTCTCTGAGTTCTTCTTGTCTCTCCCATACCACACTAAAGCTACCACGGCCGACAAGATGACGACACTAACAAACACAAGGACTTTCTTCATTTTTAAATGGATTTAAACAACTATATTAATAATTTTTTTTGGTACTATAATCACCTTTTTAGGGCTTTTTCCCTGCAACCACTTTTCTGCCCCGGGGTTACTTAAAACTGCCTTTTCAATTTCTTTATTGTCCATATCCACGGGGAGTTCTAATTTAAAACGTAATTTTCCATTAAAAGATACAGGATATTCAAAAATATCCTCAACAAGGTACTGTTCATCGTACTTAGGAAAAGGTTGTTTACTAATAGAAGGGGCTTTACCTAGGAGTTCCCAAATTTCTTCTGCCAAATGAGGTGCGAAAGGAGATAGAAGTAAAGCAAAGGTTTCGACAGTTTTTTTCGTCGCGTCTCCTTTTTTAATACATGTATTCGTCAGGACCATTAGTTGTGAGATAGCAGTGTTAAACCTGAGATTTTCTATATCATTCTCTACTTTTTTAATAGATTGATGAAGCACCTTTAAAACTTCTTGGTCTTCTTCTCCATCAATAAAATGATTAGAATCAGTAAAAAATTTACAAGCTCGATTTAAAAAATTAAATACACCCTTCACGCCTTTTTCAGACCATGGTTTCACTTTATCTAAAGGCCCCATGAACATCTCGTAAAGCCGAAGCGAATCGGCACCAAACTCTTCAATTACTTGATCCGGATTCACCACGTTTCCCCTTGATTTACTCATTTTTTCCCCGTCCTCACCAAGAATCAATCCTTGATTGACGAGCCTTTTAAAAGGTTCCTTGGTGGATACCAGATTCAGATCGTATAATACTTTATGCCAGAAACGCGCATATAAAAGATGTAAAACAGCATGTTCTACACCACCAATATATAAATCAACAGGCATCCAGTATTTTTCAGCTCCTGCTGACCAAGGTTCTTTATTATTGCCGGGATCGCAATACCTCAAGTAATACCAGCAACTACCTGCCCATTGAGGCATGGTGTTAGTTTCTCTCCTTGCTTTTTTACCAGTTTTAGGATCTGTTATCCAAAGCCATTCATCTATCGTAGCCAAAGGAGACTCCCCTGTTCCTGAAGGTTCATATTTTTCCACGTCCGGTAATTCTACCGGGAGTTCATCTTCATCCAAGCACCTAACTGTCCCATCTTCGTATTTAAGCACCGGGAAAGGTTCTCCCCAATATCGCTGACGAGAAAATATCCAATCCCGTAATCTATAATTCACTTGCTTTTTTCCTAGGTTTTTTTCATCAAGCCAATTAATAATACTAGTAATTGCATCTTCTTTGCCCATTCCATTGATAAAACCTGAATTGATGTGCAAACCATCTCCCTCGAAAGCTTCTTTCTCAATATCCCCTCCTTCTAAGACCGGGATCACCGGCAGGCCAAATAAACGGGCAAACTCCCAGTCTCTCTGATCATGAGCAGGAACAGCCATAATTGCGCCAGTCCCGTAAGAGATTAACACGTAATCAGCAACCCAAATAGGAATTTTTTCCTGGTTCACGGGATTGATAGCGTAAGCCCCTGTAAAAACCCCGGATTTTTCCTTGGCCAAGTCAGTACGCTCGAGATCCGACTTCTTGGAGGCCTTTTCCATGTAATTTTTCACGGCATCAAGCTTTCCAGGCTCGGTAATTTTCTTTACCAATTCATGCTCGGGGGCTAATACCATGTATGTTACCCCAAATAAAGTATCAGGCCGGGTGGTGAACACGGTAATCTTTTCACCGGAAGCTTCTAGTTGAAAATCCACCGAGGCTCCTTCAGAACGACCGATCCAGTTTCTCTGCATTTCTTTGATATTCTCAGGCCAATCCAGTTCATCCAACCCGTCCAATAGCTTATCTGCGTACTCTGTGATTCGCAACATCCATTGTTTCATGGGTTTACGCACAATCGGATGACCACCAACTTCTGATTTCCCATCAACTATTTCCTCGTTGGCCAAAACAATTTTTAATTCCGGGCACCAGTTAACCTGAATTTCGGCCTCGTAAGCTAGTCCTTCGTTGTATAACTTGGTAAAAATCCATTGTGTCCATTTATAGTAGTTCACATCACTGGTTGCAATTTCCCTATCCCAATCATAAGCAAAACCTATAGATTTTAACTGGCGCTTGAAGGTTTCTATATTTTTCTTGGTGATTTTGTCCGGGTGTGTACCTGTCTTAATCGCATAATTTTCTGCAGGCAATCCAAAACTATCCCATCCCATGGGATGCAATACATTAAAACCCTTCATGCTCTTGTAGCGAGCAAGTATGTCCGTTGCCGTATAACCCTCCGGGTGCCCCACATGCAAGCCGCTTCCCGAAGGATAGGGAAACATGTCCAATACGTAATATTTTGGCTTTGAAAGATCCGCTTCTACCTTAAATGTTTTATTTTCTTCCCAATATTTCTGCCACTTTTTTTCTATCTCCCTGAAAGTATACTCCATTGATTCTTCTAGTAATATTTATAATTAAACTACAAAAGTAAAAAAATTGGTTTACCTAGCATCAATAAAATACAAATATTACCAGTTATGCTCCTGGATCCTTTGCTTGTATGAAAAAAAGGTCTAGTGACACATCACGTATTCCAACCTTCATGATAAGATACATTTGCATTTCTTGTATTCATCGAATGAGAGACATTCTTTATTCCTTATAATGTATTATGGGTACCTGGTTTTTAATCGGATAGTTATTTATGACCCACTTGGGCCACTTGGGGTTGATCATTTACTTTTTTCCTCATGGTGAAAAAACCATCCAACACCTTTTATCTCACTGCATAGTCATATTCATGAGTAATTTGAGATAATGAAAGAATAAAAAAACCCTTGATTGGCTTTAATAATTATTTTTATTATTTTTGCGTTTCCTTTTAACGGCTCCGTAGTTCAGCTGAATAGAACGTCAGATTCCGGTTCTGAAGGTCGGGGGTTTGAATCCCTCCGGAGTCACGAGATCGAGACCGGGTTAAACCCCGGTTTTCTTTTTAAGAGTTAAGGCTAATTTGAAAATATCTTTTATTTGTGAAAAATGGTTGCCCTATTCAAAATGAAAAGATATTTATGACCTCTTGAAGGGCAGGTAAATTTTTTTCCTCTTCCGGGACATAAGATTGCAAGAGATGATAATATAACCAACGACAAAAATGCTTGAGCGAAAACAAGATTCTTGCAATTTGCTGGTTAACAATTATTTTTCATTTTATGGTGTAAGAGTTTTTATTTGTCATTTATTTTCCATTCTTTTTCACAATCAAAGCAATAGTAGCTCTTTCTGAAAAATGGCAGTGGTAATCCGAAAAGCAAGATTGATAACATGATAAAATATCCAGCTTGTTTTTTCTTTATCACATTGTCAGATTTGCAATAAGGACAAATTATTGTATTGTCTTTTTTTGTCATTAGAATTTAAAATTTAACCTGTAATCTGCAATAACCATAATTGTACTTACTATTTTTTATAGGATAACTGTTTTTTTCTTTGTTACATTTTAATTCTTTTATTCCTCATGTGCTTTAAGGAATGTTTCTTTTATTGCTCTTGAGCTTTTTATTTTTCAATTACTCGTCCGAGTAGGATCAAATTCATTAATCATTTTTTTTTATAAAGCTGTTATTGATAATTATTCTTTGTCCATTTAATTGTTGGTTCTATCCATTCAGGTAACGAGTTATACAAAAATCCATGTTTCAACCCCGTGTTCAGTTCGATTTCTTTGTAATGTGAAATTGTTGAAGAATTTCTTTCTTTGAATTTAATACAACTACTCATATCATCACTTACCTCATAAATTGATAGAATATTACCACAGAATTGTATCCCGGGGAACCTTTGAAATATATCATCATTGCTGCCGGCCATAAATACAAAATTGACATCTTTATTCTTCAGGTTTGAAGAGATAAACATAGAAAGAATGGCACCTTTTGATGCGCCTACAATGGTTATGTTATTGGGTTTGATACCGGAATTGATCAAACTATCGTATCGCTAATCATTTTTGAAATTATACCTGTTTGGGTATATATTTATTAATTCTTTCTTCCAGTTTTTCTACATTGAAAGGCTTTGGGAGAAAATCATCTGCTCCAGCATCAAAAGCTAACTTTTTGACCTGTAAATCTGATGAAATAAGGATAACTGGAATGTTTTTGGTTTTGTCATTGGTCTTCAACCATCTCAACAATTTATCAGCATTAAAGTCTGGCAACCAATAATCCAGCAATATTAAATCGGGATGATTATCATATATTCCTTTTACAATCTCCTTCCCGTTTGGAATGGACACAACTTCATACTTAAGAATGTCATGAACAATGGCAGTTACCATTTCCCTGACATAACTATCATCTTCACAAATAAGTATTTTATATGGTCTCATATAAGAAGATTAGAAAAAATACTAAATTTTTTATCATTGTATAATAGTATATACAATTTGGTGAATGCTATTGTTCAATGTTTATTTTAATAATTAACAAACAAATAGGAAAACTCGTTTCACGGGATTATTTACAGGATATACCTTTTCTTTATATTATTTTATAAAAGTCAATTTCAAATAACGATGTTTTGCCAGGTTTTTGTAGTTAGAAATAAAAGTAAACTAATTTTTGAAAAGGTTTTTTAAATTTAAATCCATGAACTTATAGGAAAAGGAAAGGTGGAATAAATTACTTGTAAAATAACATTTAAAAAAAGTACAATGGATGTTAATGATATAAAAAATAAAATAAATAAAATCCAGGTAGGTGCCAAGGGAAATTTATCCCCAATTTACCTGGGAGATAGTGATGCCCCGTATGGATACTTGGAATATCTTCCCGAGAGTTATGATGACCATGAAATGGAATTTCCCTTGATTATTTTTCTTCATGGTGCAGGTGAAGTTGGAAACAGTAAATTAGCGGCAGGAGATATCTTACAGTTGTTGAATTACGGTCCTCCCTCACTTATAAAGCACAACAATTGGAATCCACCTGAACCCATGGTGGTACTTTCTCCCCAATGTCATACATACGGTTGGAAACCTGTTATCTTGAAAGACTTTATTCGGTATGCTATGGATCAATATAACGTGGATGAGAGTCGAATTTACCTTACCGGTGTGAGTATGGGAGGTTTTGGAACATTTTCTTACTTGGAAGAATTTTCCAATAGGGGTAACATAGCGGCAGCCATTCCTATTTGCGGGGGAGGGCAGCCTTCAAAGGCACGAGCTTTAAAAAATATTCCTATTTGGGCTTTTCATGGGGAAGAGGACAGTGTGGTTGATGTAAATCATTCGATTCGAATGATCGAATCCATCAATAAATTTGGACCTGTTGAAAAAGCAAAACTAACAATATACCCGGGAATAAAACATGATTCATGGACCATGACCTATGACCATTCCGGGATGGGTAAGGAGAGCATTATGTATGATCCATTTGATATAAATATATGGGAATGGATGTTACAACATTCATTTGGGAAATTTTAACGTTAAAAGATAGAACTAAGTTAACTTGAACAGTCCATTCAAAGATGGCAATAGAAAAATTTAATATTTGGTCATGTATTTCGAAATGCCAAAAAAAAACTGGTGTTTTATGGAACACCAGCTTTTTTTAAACCTTAAAAATTCGTACTAATTATTTTCAAAATTTTTTTTCGCAGCATAATTGATTTTTAATGCACCAGCCTCCCTAAGAGATATCTTAACATCTGTTACAACACCCATTTGCACATTGTTATCGATTTTCAAGGAAACTGTCATTTTTGCTTGATCTGCTTCACCCAAATTTTGTCTTTCACTAAAGATAAAATCTCGAATATCATTCACGTCTTTGAACTGGTCATTCAACTGGATCCTGGGTTCCGTACCATATTTTTCCTGGTAAGCACGGGCAGGGGTTCCGATATAAATATGGCTCACCAGTGATTTGTCTTCCAGCTTTTTTGCTTGTGTAACTTCAGGAAGAGTCACGTTCACGTTCTTGACAGATTCCTTCACAACTGTTGTAACCATGAAAAAAAACAGCAACATGAAAACAATATCTGGTAAGGATGCCGTATTAATAGCAGGCATACCGCCCTTTCCTGATCTTTTAAATTTTGCCATAATTACTTAATATGTTTTGGTTCAGCTTCAGAAATCATCACCGGTATTCGGGATGTAATAGCTTTCTGCTGCTTTGAAGTTAATTCATCAAAAGGTTTACCGAATTTTTCATAACTAAACCGGTCCCGCACTTCGTTTCCGGCGGCCAATAAAGCATCTTGAACCTTTATGTATGTTTCATAATTTGTTCCCCTATCATTTTGTAAGGAAATGACACCTTGGGGAACCATTACCGTACCGAAAAATTCTACATTCATCTGCTTTTTTTCGGGAAGATTATCCTTATTCTTCGGGTTCAACAAAAATTCGATAGTCTTGTCCTTTAATTCTGAAAGATGTGTCCGTTCTCCCTCGACTAACAAGTCATTGTTCTTGTTCACGAGAACCACGAAAACATTTCTTTCCTTAATTTCCGGGGTTTCCTCCGGTTTGTCTACCGGGGGAGGCAGTCTTCTTAGTAACCCGGTATCCACTTCCATGGTTGTGGCCACAATAAAGAAAATCAACAACAAGAATGCAATGTCTGCCATTGATCCCGCATTTATTTCTGGTAATTGTCTTCTAGGCATAGCAAAAAAATAAATTAGTTTTTAATAAAACGGCCAAAAAGCCATTTTTCTTATTTAACAAGTTTATATACCTCTGAACCTACGATTGACAACAATGCAATCCCAAATAGGATATAAGTAGTAAATAAACCAATGTCTGATGCCCTATATTCAGAGTCGCTGATGTTTTCAGAAAGAACACTCGGTGTTACGGTGCCTGAAGATAACAAGTAAGCAATCCCCACAATTAAACCTAGGATTAAGATATACACCGCTGATTTAATGAGCATGTCTAAATTACCAATGGCATGTATGATAAAAAAGACAACAACAGATGCAATGGCTAGACCAAGCAGTATAGCTGCCCAACTCAATATGGCGGATGTGTATATTGGAACATCGGTGCTGCCAATAGTACCCCCGGTAAAGAATAAGAAAGCTATTACCAAGGTTCCTACCAACAACAATCCTAGAACTACGGATAAGAATTTAGATACACTCATAATTTTTTATGCTTTTACATTATGTTTTACTAGTAAATCAATCAAGGAGATAGATGCATCTTCCATTTTATTTACAATACCGTCAATTTTTGAGATAAGATAATTGTAGAAAAACTGGAGAATAATAGCAACGATCAAACCTGATACCGTGGTTATCAAAGCGATTTTTATACCACCGGCTACTTCATCAGGGCGAGCTTCACCAGCAACTTGGATTTTATCAAATGCATCAATCATACCTATTACTGTACCCATGAAACCTAACATCGGCGCAACGGCAATAAATAGGGATATCCAAGATAATCCTTTTTCTAATAATCCCATTTGAACGTTTCCATAAGAAATGAGTGATTTTTCTACTGCTTCCAATCCAAGATGAGCCCTATCCAGTCCTTGGTAAAAAATACTTGCCACTGGGCCGCGTGTGTTCCTACAAACTTCTTTTGCTGCTTCTACACCACCCGTTTCAAGTGCCGATTCAACTTTTTGAAGCAATTTGCCCGTGTTGGTAGTTGCCAAATTCAGGTAGATAATTCTTTCAATGGCAAGAGCCAAACCTAAAATAAGGGCAATTAACACGAAGCTCATAAACATTGGACCACCTTCGATAAATTGTTTTCTTACAACATGATGGATAGATTTTTCAGCGGCAACAGCTGCTCCAGATCCTGATTCATCCCCGGCATCTTCTGCTGGTGGGGTTGTAGCAGTGCCTTGTTCCTCTTCATTTCCCTCTTCTGCTTTAGTTGTATCTTCAACAGAACCTTCAACTTGAGCCGTATCTTCAACTTGGGCTTGTACAAAATTGACTGCTCCAAATGAAAGCAATCCGAAAACAGCTATAAATGCAAATAATTTTTTCATGGTTTACACGAGATTTTAATTATTACTTTTTTTAGGTTTCTAAAATATTACAAAATTATATAATTAGCAAAATCTTTTTTCAAAAATATTTGGTAATTAATCTACCACGTTAATTTTTCGTTTCAGAAAAAAATTATCCCTTTAATATTTCGCGGAGAGGGCGGGATTCGAACCCGCGTGACGCTTTTGGCGCCAACACGCTTTCCAGGCGTGCGCCTTAGACCACTCGGCCACCTCTCCTGCTAATTTTGGGACGTCCAAATTACAAAAAAAAAATCATATAG
>CAZOSQ010000100.1:0-10065 GCA_964582245.1 uncultured Bacteroidales bacterium
TACACACCTTGGTATACCGGTGTGGAAACTAGTATTTTCACCCTTGGCAATGAATTGATTTTAGTAAATAAAGAAGAATTGAAAAAAAGTAGGTATATCATCGCGGTTAGGAAAATAAAAATGGATACCGGGGAAATGATATATGCCACTCCCTTAGTTCACGAAAAGAATGTAACCATAAATGCAAATTACCTGGAAATGTTGAATCCAAAAGTAATTGCTTTTTTACACATGACCGGGGTAGATTTTGTGCTTTCAAAATCAATTTTGAATTTACAAACTAGAACCTTATCAGATTAAGTAATTTGGTTACAAGCTAATATGATTTTTGCATTTGGACTGGCTTCTGAGTCGTTTTGTTTTAGAAGAAATGATTTGTAATCTTTCCAGTATGAATCATCTTTTTATTTATTGGGTACCGGTGTTTGAGCGTAACATAGGGGAGCAATTTTTTTCTTTTTTAGTTTGTTATGCCCAACTTGTTTTCATAACCATGTGACTACCTTCCAAAACAAGCAAGTGAAAAAGAATTACCCCGGGTTGCTGGAGGGATGATTAAATATTATTTTGCAATTGCTTCAAACAAACCACTCTTAAAATAAAAAAGCCCTTGCAAACATTTAGTTTACAAGGGTTTTTTTTATTCCTAGCGGTTCGGACGGGACTCGAACCTCTCGCCTAAGGCGAGATGACATGCAGGTATTCAATAAAAAAGATCATTTTTGTTTTGAATAATCCAATAGATGTATTGCATGTTTGCCCGTTTAATTTTCCTTTCAAGGATTATAGCATCATGTTTAGATTCACAGTACTTAAGGAAAACAACTTTCCAAGGTCTCTTTTTAGCGGTATACCTTGATTTTCCTTGATTATGTTGGATTAATCTTATGTTAATGTCTTTACAATAGCCCTTGTAAAAGGTACCATCCTTTTCCGATTGTAAAATATAAACCACGTATTGCATCTTTCACAAAACAAAAAAACCTCATGGATATTCCTTGAGGTTTATTCCTGGCGGTCCGGACGGGACTCGAACCCGCGACCCCCTGCGTGACAGGCAGGTATTCTAACCAACTGAACTACCGAACCAGTAAATTGAGATGACAAAAGTAGTATATTTTTTTTACCTGGCAAAGCAAAATAGTTAAAAAAATTAATTTTTATTTTTCGAAAATGCTAAAGTGCACGTTTCCATATTTTCTCACTTGGATGGGTGTATGGGAAGGAGAGAGATTCATTTTTTTTGAATGCTCGAAAACAAACCAGCCTCCTTCTTTTAATAAATCACTGTCAAGAATGAGTGAGGGGAGTTCCGGGGCTTTTTCCATGTCAAACGGGGGGTCGGCAAATATTATATCATAATTCTTGGGGTTCTTTTGAATAAACTTGAAGACATCAGCCTGGTAAGGCTTGATATTATCGAATTTATATTTTTGAATAATTTTTCGGATAAAATCTGCATGTTGTTTTTTTAATTCTACGGCATCAATTTCAGGGCATTCTCGGGATGCAAATTCAAAGCTTATACTGCCGGTCCCGGAAAAAAGATCAAGAACGTTGATAGAATCAATATCAAAGCGATTGTTTATGACGTTGAAGATCCCTTCTTTTGCTATATCGGTGGTAGGTCTGGCAGTGAAATTTTTGCCGGGATGAATGAGGCTCCCCCTGTATTTTCCGCTAATTATACGCAATTGTAAAGGTTAAAAAAATTGATAAAATAATAAGTAGGAATACTATTAAATGTATAGCTATACGTGAAACAATCATTAGGTTTATCAATTCTCCTGTTTGCCACGTAAACAGATAAAAGTTTGTAATGATCCGATTTTTTAGATATC
Organism: uncultured Bacteroidales bacterium; assembly: GCA_964582245.1. Classification (GTDB taxonomy): domain Bacteria; phylum Bacteroidota; class Bacteroidia; order Bacteroidales; family CAZOSQ01; genus CAZOSQ01. The sequence continues at coordinate 1,842 of CAZOSQ010000100.1, forward strand.
TCACCTGATAAGATCAATTCATCTTTCAACGGGTCGAGAAGCAATTGTTTGTAAACGTTTAGTATATAATAAACAAATTCGTTTTCATCATAAAATTTGAAATTATTATACATGATTAGTTGCCCAGACTTGATCACTACAATATCAAAAAAGGTGGGTTGAACATTGATGTATACCTTGTTTTTTCCATAATCTTTTCGTGATTTTTCCAGTGCTTCCCGGATAAAAGGGGTGGATTGACTGAAAAATTTCACGTTGGAATGTTGATCCAGGAGGTTTGTTGCTATATAATTATGCACGATGAACAAGATCGATAAATCATGTTGACCGCTCTTGATAGAATTCACGTGTAATTCATCCAGCTCACCCCGTTCCTGGTTAAATTCATAAATATTTTTTAAATTTCCTGTTTTTGCTAATTCAGATGGGAGGAGGGTAACTTTAGGACTGACGGTCATAAAGTACAAACTCTTGTATTGTTTGTTAAAGATCTCGTTTCCTACCAGGAGACTGTTGATATAATCAGCGTAATCTTCCATGATCGTGTATTCCTCCTTGAAAGGGATACTCTCTAAATAGATGTATTTATTATAATCCAGGTCGAGGATGCAAAAAGAAAGTCCATCCTGGCTATGCCGGATGGACAGGTGATAATGATTGGTAGAGTTTAAATCTAGCGTTTCGTCCCTTGCTAATATATGATCCATAGGAGTTATTCCCAGTTACCTACATTATTGGTGGCTTCAGTCAATGATCCCACTTTTAATCCTGCATAACCGGTTTTTTTCATTCTTTCTTCGTTGAAGTTAATTACAAGTTGTCGATCAAGATCATATAGGAGAGAGTCAAATGGAACTTTTACTTCGAATACCTGCACGGTCACTTGTGCATTTGTTTCCAAGGGTTTAGCAGCCATTTGGAAAGTTTTATTGTCAGTAAAAGGTACAAATTTCAATGAATCGACTACATACTTTCTTTTCTTGAAAAGCGAATCCAATACGCTTACCTTGGCCGTATCCCTTTTTATAAGTCCTTCTTCTAAAGCTATTTTTTCAGCTTTTTCAATCGATTTCAGTGAATCAATAAGTTCTTCTGGGATAGTTCCAATTTTTTTTACGATGCTAAAAGAATCTTTTTTTAGGAAAGTGATCAGGGTATCAAAGTTCCCGGTGTACTTGCCATGTTCAGATTTATAAGCTTCTTGGGCTAACCTGATATCCATCAAACGTTTTTTGGTAGCTTGGTAGCGGCGATCTTTTTCTTTTTCAAATCTTAGGGGATCCATGACGGATTCAATATTACCGATGATTATTATGATGGCAAAAAGAAATGTCAAGGGTAATATGAATTTCTTGGATTTGTTGAACATTTGGATGAGCGCATTTTTGGATTTATCTTCCATATCGAGAAAAGATTGATGAAGACTTTCCACGTTCAAAAAGCTGCCAATACCTATGCCTAGTTTAATAAATCCAAAAACAAGAATTGCAAGGAGAATAATACCAATAATTATAAAACTTAGTATTTTTGTAATATCAATTAAAACATCCATTGTTCGTTCTTTTTAATTTAGTATATAATAATAATGCAAAAATAAGAATAAAATGATATTTTAAAATTATTTTTAAAAATATCTTGAATAAAAAATGTTAAAAAACCACATCATAGAGCTTTTAAAAAAATCATTCCTGTATGAACCGACAAGTTGCCAGGAAGAATTAATTGTTCGTCTAGCTGAATTTGTTGTAAATAACGACAAACAAATGTTGATTATTGCAGGTTATGCGGGTACAGGAAAGACCTCTTTGATAGGGGCATTCATCAAGGCATTGCAAGAAGTGCGATTGCGTTCTATATTGATGGCTCCCACTGGTAGGGCTGCGAAAATTTTATCACAATATGCCAATAAAACTTCCTTGACCATACATAAAAAAATATACAGGCAGAAATCTTCCAAGGATGGTTTTGGTGATTTCCAGCTTGACAAAAACCTGCACACCGCTACATTTTTTATTGTTGATGAAGCCTCCATGATTGCTGACATGAGTTTGAAGGGATCTGTTTTTGGAAGCGGGAACCTACTGAACGATATGGTTCAATATGTATACAACGATAAGAATTGTAAATTGATTTTAATAGGAGATGATGCACAACTTCCACCTGTTGGACTGGATTATAGCCCTGCACTAGCCAAGCAAAACATGGAAAGATACGGGATGGAAGTCCTGTTTTCGTCTTTGCACCAGGTAGTTCGACAAGCCGAGGGTTCAGGTATCTTGAGCAATGCAACAATAATACGTGAAATGATCAGGAAAAATATTTTTGAGTTTCCTAAAATTAGGATCAATGGATTCACGGATATTGTCCCGGTAAGTGGAGCTGACTTGATCGAGGAAATATCCAGTGCGTATGATCGTTACGGGATACGAGAAACTATCGTGGTTAGTCGATCCAATAAGAGAGCTAACCGGTATAACATGGGGATCAGGAACCAGGTATTATGGCGTGATTCCGAGTTGGCGGTAGGGGACCTGTTAATGGTGGTGAAAAATAATTACTTTTGGGTAAATGATTACGAGGAAATAGATTTTATAGCGAACGGTGATATCTTTGAAATTGTGAGGATCTTGAATTACGAGGAGAATTATGGATTCCGTTTCGCCAATGTTGTTGCCAAACTAATTGATTTTGAGATTGAGATAGAAACAAAGATACTACTTGATTCATTGATGGTAGAGGCTGCATCATTACCGCAAGAGGACAATAAAAAGCTTTTTTATGCCATCATGGAAGAATACCAACATCTTTCAACAAAGAAAAAGCAATATGAAGCTGTTCGTTCCAATGATTATTTTAATGCCTTACAAGTGAAATATGCTTACTCGGTTACTTGTCATAAAGCACAGGGAGGACAATGGAAAGCCGTATTTATTGACCAGGGATATTTAACGGCTGATATGATTAATATTGATTTCCTGAGATGGCTTTATACGGCTTTTACAAGGGCCTCGGAAAAACTTTACTTGGTGAATTTCAACAAGGAGTTTTATGTAGCCGATTCCTATTAAAGTAATTGACTTTCAATTTATTTTTATACTTTTAAAATAGCCCCTACCTACTGGAACTATTGAGCCCGTTCCTGGGAAAATTTTATGATTTGCGGATCATTATTTATTCACCAATAATTTTCACTAGCACTCTTTTTCTTCTTTTACCATCAAATTCGCCATAGAAAATTTGTTCCCAGGGACCAAAATCCAGCTTTCCCTCGGTGATGGCCACAACAACTTCCCTTCCCATAACCGATCTTTTTAAATGGGCATCTGCATTGTCTTCAAACCCGTTATGTTTGTATTGTTCATGAGGTTTTTCAGGAGCTAATTTTTCAAGCCAAACTTCAAAATCATGGTGAAGCCCGGGCTCATCATCATTGATAAAAACGCTGGCTGTAATATGCATGGCATTGCATAAAAGAAACCCCTCTTTTATGCCGCTTTCTTCAAGGCATTGTTGAATATCAGGGGTAATGTTAATATAACCTCTTCTTGATGGTACATTGAACCATAATTCCTTTTTGTATGATTTCATTTTTTAGTTTTTTTTGTCGTAATTATTCAATAAATATTTAATAAGCAACCCAATTTGGTCTTGATAATTTGTGACTCTAAGAAAACTCCAATAACTATTTATGGTTGGTTCGTTATTGAAATTTTCTTAAAGTACTATTACATTTATGGTAGTTTTCTTTCGTTAGAACTACTTAAATTGAAAGTTGATTTATTATGTTTTGAATTTTTTTATCGAGTTGCATGCTGACATGATCGTAATCTTCACTTTTTTCTAAGGGAGATCGCACACTGAAATAAAATTTTATTTTAGGTTCTGTACCGGAAGGACGAATTGAAATTTTAGTTCCATCCGAAGTTATAAACTGCAATACATCAGATTTTGGCAGGTCAATTTTTCCCGTTTTCCCCGTGAGCATATTTTTTGATTCCCCGGAAAGATAATCCTTAATCAATAAAACATCGGCATTATTGATAGATTTGGGTGGATTTTTGCGGAAATTCACCATCATGGCGTTTATTTCTTCTTCTCCCGACTTCCCCTTTTTTACAAGAGATACAAGCTTTTCCTTGTACAGGTTATACTCGGTGTAGATATCGAGCAATAATTCATACAAGGTTTTGCCCTTTTCCTTTGCCCAAGTGGCTGCTTCTGCAATCATGGCGCAAGAAATAACGGCATCTTTATCCCTTACAAAATCTCCAACCAGGTAACCGTAAGACTCTTCACCTCCCCCAATAAATTGTTTTTTACCCTCAAGTTGGTGGATGATATTGGCAATATATTTAAACCCGGTGAGAACCTCGAAATGTTCCACCTTGAATTTTTCTGCCATATCCCGCAGTAGGTCTGTTGTTACTATGGTTTTAACAATGTATTCTCGTCCGGATAATTTATTATTTTCTTTCCATTTGCTAAGTAAATAGTAAATAAGAAGTGTTGCTGCCTGGTTTCCGTTTAATAAAACATGTTTCCCCGATGAATCCTTGACGGCTATTCCTACCCTATCTGCATCGGGATCCGTTGCGAAAACCAAATCCGCATCAATATCTTTTGCTTTCCCTAATGCCATGGCGAGAGCCTCCGGTTCCTCCGGGTTAGGGGAATGGACGGTCGGAAAATCACCATCGGGAATGTCTTGTTCCGGCACACTGTATACATTTAAGAACCCGAATTTTTTCAGTACCTGGGGAACTAATTTAACACCTGTTCCATGAATGGGGGTATAGACAATTTTCAGATCATTATATTTTTTTACCAGTCCCGGTGAAAGTGATAATTCCTTTAACTTGTTCGTGTAATGTTCGTCAATATCTTCGCCGATTATTTGAATTTTAGATGTATCAGCCTTGAAATTCACTTCATCTACATCTTTTATTTTTTGTACCTCGGCTATAATGTTTTTATCGTGTGGAGCGATTATTTGACCACCATCTTCCCAGTAAACTTTATACCCGTTATATTCCTTGGGGTTATGTGATGCAGTTACAACTATACCACTTTGACAACCCAGTTGCCTGATGGCAAAAGAAAGTTCAGGGGTAGGTCTAAGTGAATCAAAAAGATAGACAGTTATACCGTTTGCAGAAAAAATTTCCGCTGTTTTTTCGGCAAAAAGACGGCTGTTGTTGCGGCTGTCATGGGCAATAACTGCTTTAATTTCTGGAAGGTCTTTAAATACATTTTTCAGATAATTACACAATCCTTGCGTAGCCATACCCACGGTGTAAATATTCATTCGGTTGGTTCCAACACCCATAATACCCCTAAGTCCACCGGTTCCAAATTCCAGGTTCTTGTAAAAACTATCGACAAGTTCTTTCTCGTCATGTTCTATTAAATGCCGGACTTGTTGCTTGGTGTCCTCATCATAATTATTGGAAATCCATTTATTTGCTCTTTCAATTACTCCTGGTAGTGCACCTGTTGTTTCCATAATGTTATAATTCATTAATATTTTATGTTTTTAATACATTTTTCCAAACTGTCTTTCCAGTGAGGTATATTAATATTTAAAATCGTTTTAATTTTATTTTTGTTCAATACGCTATAAAAAGGACGGGGAGCGGGTAGGGGGTAATCCTTTGATTCAATGGGGTTTATCCGGCAGGGTGAGTGAGAAATGTCTACAATTTCCTTGGCAAAATCATACCAACTACAAACTCCTTCATTCGAGTAATGATATTTTCCACTTGGAAATTCAGGCAAATTATGGGTTGTATTTATAATTTCAATAATGGCCCTAGCCAAATCCCCGGCAAAGGTAGGGGTGCCTACCTGGTCAAAAATCACGTTCAGTTCTTCTCGTTCCCTGCTTAATTTTAAGATGGTTTTCATGAAATTTTTTCCATATGAGGAATAGAGCCAAGATGTCCTGATGACAATATGTTTCGATGCTTGAATGGCTGCCAGTTCGCCTTTTAGTTTAGATTCTCCATAGGTAGATTCGGGATGAGTATCATCATCTTCCATGTATGGTCGATGGTTTTTACCGTCAAAGACATAATCGGTAGATATATGTATTAACGTGGTAGAATATTTATTAGCCCCGGCAACCAAGTTTTCCACGGCTTTATAATTTACCAGGTTGGCTTTTTCCTGTTCTTCCTCTGCTTTATCTACTGCCGTGTAAGCTGCGCAATTGATAACATAGTTAAAGGATCCTTTTTGCATGAATTGATCAACTTCTTCCTTCTTGGTGATATCCAGTTCTCCTATATCACTAAAAACAAAATCCAGGAAAGGAAATTCCGGCGCTAAATTTCTTAATTCATTACCCAACTGACCGTTACTCCCGGTTACAAGTACTTTTATCATAACTGGTAAACAAAATTTGAATTTAAATTTGAAAAAGTTGGAAGTTCAAGGTCTTTACCAGATACCAATGCCTTTTCGGGGTTAATCTTCCAATCAATATTTAAATCTTTGTCATTGTAAATGATTCCCGCTTCTGATTCGGGATGATAAAAATTATCACATTTATATAAAATTGTAGCATATTCAGTGAGAACTGAAAAACCATGAGCAAATCCCTTGGGTACCAGAAGTTGTTTTTGATTTTCCATGCTCAAGGTAAGGCCAAACCATTGCCCGAAGGTTGGTGAATTTTTCCTGATATCAACGACAACATCGTAAATCTCTCCTTCCAAAACCCTCACGAGTTTTGTTTGAGCATGTGGTTCTAGCTGGTAATGTAAGCCTCTTATGACACCCCTCGTGGAGCGTGATTGATTGTCTTGTAAAAATTTCATGGATATTCCACGTTCCGCGTATGTTTTTTGGTTGTAGCTTTCCAAGAAATACCCTCTTTTATCTCGATAAATTTTTGGCTCTATGATTATTAAACCCGGTAATTTAGTTTCTATAATATTCATGATAATCTTTTACCTGTCAAATGTATAAATTTTCTCATTCGCCAAGTTATGCAAGTATTGCCCGTATTGATTTTTATTAAGTGATTCAGCGAGTTTTATTAACTGATTTTTATTTATAAATCCTTTTTTATAAGCTATTTCTTCAATACAAGAAACTTTTAAACCCTGTCTTTTTTCAATGGTGGCAATGAAATTGGAAGCTTCAAGCAAGCTATCATGAGTCCCTGTATCTAGCCAAGCAATTCCCCGGCCCAAAAGTTTCACGTTTAAAAGGTTTTCTTTCAAGTAAAGTTTGTTAAGATCTGTAATTTCCAATTCACCGCGGGCACTTGGTTTAAGTGATTTTGCTTTTTCAACCACCGAGTTATCATAAAAATAAAGCCCCGTGACTGCATAGTTAGATTTAGGTGTTCCAGGCTTTTCTTCAATGCTCATTACTTGCCCTGATTTATCAAATTCTACGACTCCATATCTTTCAGGATCTGTTACATAATAACCAAAAACCGTTGCTCCTTTATTTAATTGAGCGGCATCATACAAGATACTGCTGAGTCCATGGCCATAGAATATATTGTCACCCAAAATTAAGCAACAGGGACTATCACCTATAAAATCTTCACCGATAAGAAAGGATTGTGCCAATCCTTCCGGTGCTTCTTGTATTTTATAGGATATATCCAGGCCAAGTTGATTTCCATTGTTTAATAACTCTTCATATAAATGAATATCTTTCGGGGTTGAAATCACTAATATTTCCCTTATTCCAGCCATCATAAGGACAGACAAGGGATAGTAAATCATTGGCTTGTCATAAACCGGTATGATTTGTTTAGAAATGGATTTCGTGATCGGGTAAAGCCGTGTTCCAGCTCCGCCGGCTAAAATAATTCCTTTCATTATAATAGGATGTTTTTAAAATATTCAATGGTTTTAGATAAACCATCTTCTAGTTTTACCGATGGACTCCAGTCATTTAGTTTTTTCTTAGCCAAGGAAATGTCAGGTTGTCTTTGAACCGGGTCATCCTCGGGCAAAGGTAAAAATTTAATTTTTGATTTGGAACCAGTCATCTCGATTATTTTTTTAGCCAAATCAAGAATTTGGTATTCATCGGGGTTTCCTATGTTAACAGGACCAATAAAATCGTTGCCAGTTTTCATCATTCTTGTCATGCCTTCAACCAGGTCATCAATATATTGAAAACTCCGGGTTTGTGATCCTTGCCCGTAAATAGTGATATCCTTATTTTTCAAGGCTTGAACGATAAAATTAGATACCACTCG
>CAZOSQ010000101.1:0-9932 GCA_964582245.1 uncultured Bacteroidales bacterium
GCCCTACCTTTGGAGGCTGGTTTTATGATCTTTCCGGCAGTTTTTTATCTTCATTGATATTTTCATTTGCCCTTTGCCTGGCGGTAGCCATGATATATCTCGCTTTTCAGATGGCAACAAGTATAAAAAAACAGGATAAAGTAAAAAAGAAGGAACCTATTTATCTCTCATACCTGGAAAAAAAAGGTTCTTAAACCTTAATGTTTTATAATAACGTGAAGATAATAATAGCATTAACATGAATTTAGATATACTCATAGATAATTTAACCAACCCGGCGTTACTTTTTTTCTTCCTGGGACTACTCGCGGTTCAATTAAAAAGTGACCTTGAAATACCTTCAACATCAGCCAAATTTATCTCCTTGTATCTTCTGTTTTCCATAGGTTTTAAAGGAGGACAAGAGTTATCCCACAGCAGTATTGATGTGTATATAGCATGGGCTTTATTATTCGGTATCTTGATAGCATTGATAGTTCCTTTTTATTCTTTTTTTATCTTAAGAACCAGGCTTGGTAACCAAAATGCCGGGGCTATTGCTGCTGCTTATGGTTCAGTAAGTGCCGTGACATTTGTAACGGCTGTTTCCTTCCTGGAAGTGCAAAAAATAGAATTTGGAGGACATATGGTAGCTGTCATGGCCCTTATGGAAGCGCCTTCCATCATTGTGGGTGTATTGCTGATAGATTTATTCAGCAATAAAAAAGAAAGGGGAGCCTCTTTTGGCAAAATTTTGAAACATTCCGTCACCAATGGCAGTGTTTTACTCATCATGGGTAGTTTGGTAATAGGATTTTTGGCAAGCGAAGCGCAAGCCGAAGGGATAAAACCTTTTACAACCGACATTTTCAAGGGTTTCCTGGCTGTTTTCCTATTGGACATGGGAATTACCAGTGGAAAAAAAATTAATTCCTTTATAAAACATGGTTGGTTTCCACTCTTATTTTCCATTCTCATGCCACTTGTAAATGGTTCCTTGGTTGCTGTTTTAAGCAAAGTTGTTACATCAAATCCCGGTGACAGGTTCATGTTTGCCATATTAGCCGCAAGCGCTTCCTATATCGCCGTGCCCGCGGCAATGAAATTGGCAGCACCCAAAGCCAACCCCGGCTTATATATTCCCATGGCACTTGCCATTACTTTTCCATTCAACATCACAATTGGTATGCCCGTGTACCTTTCTATTGTTAATGCTATTTAAGATAACAAAGCGATTCCTACATTGGAAGGGTTTGAAATTTTTTCCAGTTAACCCAGGTAATTCATGGATTATCTTAAGATAAATGAAAGTGTTTCGGCAAGTTGAGAAACCTTTTTTTAAAAGGTTGCATGAAAGTTTTTACATTAAACAGCTTGCTTGGGTTCATTCGAATTGACTTTCTCGCATGTTTTTTTTATCCAGTCAATAGCCTGTTGAGAAAAATCTGTATCGCAATCTATTCTTGGGTAAAAACAGTTGGCTCCAAGTTCTTGCAATCGTTGATCTATTTTTTTTCCCGCCTGGCAGAAATGCTTGTAACTTGAATCTCCCAGTGCACATACTGAATAGGCTAGATGGTTTATCATGGGCATTTCATTGGAATGGAGAGCCTTGAAGAAAATTTTAGCAGCAGGTGGAGGATCTCCTTCGCCATGCGTGCTGATCACGATTAACAGTTTTGATATATCTTTCAATGATCCCGGTAATACCGTGATTATATTGGAACATGTTGCCTTAATCCCGTTTTTTTGGAAATATTTTTGGGTTAATTCCGCCACATTCTTTGCATTGCCCGATTTCGAAGCATATAAAATTAATACATTATTATCTTCTTGGACTTTTTCTTTTTTCCTGAGAATGTTCATGATCAATAATTTTATAAGTTTAGTGCTTTTTTTAGTTTATGTTGCTCCTCTTTTTTCTTCCACCACATTAAAAAACCTGTTATGGGAAGGCTCGCGGCGATTAAGCTGGCTAAAAATACCAAAATTTTACCGGGTAAGCCCCCGATGGCTCCCACGTGGATGTCATAATTCATGCGTCTAATTTTATCTGCTATAGAAGCATTTTCGAATCTTCCCCAAACATGGTTAGGTAAATTAATTTCTTCTAAAGTAAATTGATCAAAAAAGCGGTATTCTCTCTTCCAATAGGTGTCTTTCGATGGATTAACATGTGCATAAATAGTCCCTGTTTTGTTTTCCGGGTAATGTATTTCAAGTGATGCTGCATTAGGATGTTCTTGCACCAGTTTTTTCCAAACATGATCCACGGCATCATCTGTACTTGCTATTTTACCTGGTGCACTTGGAGAGGATTCGGGAACGTTGAAAGCAAGTTCTTTTTGGCCACCGGTAACTTTATAAACAGCTTTAGAAAACCATTGTAAACCCCATACCAAACCTGTAATGGCAATAACCAGCAGCACCAGGTGGACATAGAAGCCCAGTATGCTATGGATATTATAAAGACGCCATTTCCATGGGACTTTCCATTTTAACTCAAACCGATCTTTGGCTTCATTTTTTTTAGGCCACCATAAAATAATACCGCTTATTAAGATTACCACGAATATTAATACCGACCATGATACAATAGGCTGACCTACATGACGTGGTAGCCACAATTGGAAGTGGCCCAAGAAAATGATATAAAAGAAATCTTTTTCATAATTTTTCACTTTCACCACATTCCCATCATAAGGATTCAAGAAAACGCCACGGTAAAATAGGGGATCATGCTCGTAAAAAGCAACTTCCGCGGCATCTCCTGGTTCCCCGTATGCTATCCCATGAATGGAGCGACCAGGGAATATATCTCGTGCTATATCTTTCAATTGTGAGGGGGGGAGGAGAGGTTTTTCCTGCACGGGTACTTGTCTATAAGGTTGGGAAATGTTTACTATTTCTTGTTTAAAGGCATATAGACATCCTGTTATGGCTACAATAAATACAATGATTCCAGTGGCCAGGCCAAGAATGAGGTGTAGGTTATAGAATAATTTCCTTGTATTCACTTTACATGTTTTAAAAAATCACCCGGGAAGATACTGTCTTGCCCGGGTGAGGGTGATTAATTTAATATGTGAATTTGACAAGACTTTGAATTTCTTTTCCTTTAATTTCCGCACCTTTTTTAGCAGCGGCGATGGTAGGGTCTATTTCGTAAATATACGCATCATTCGAGGTGGTTATATTGACATAGACCTTGCCATTATCTACTAGCATGGGTGCATATTGTCCCCTGTGCATGGGAACGCCATTGATGGGTGTAATGGTTTTATTTTCCAAGTCAATTACCACGAGATTGCAAATATCAGCAGAGCCATAGTACGACCATAAATCTGAATCTTCCGTGAGCAGCCTGGCTATAGCAAGCCCTTTACCAACATACTCGAAATAAACTATTTTGTTACCACCAGCCTGGCTTTCGATGTCAAAGAAGTAGTTTGGATCAAATTTCATTTCGCCTGCATTGATGCGTAATATACCTGAATTTTTTTGCTGGGTGGAAAAACCGCAAGCCAATGCAGCAGAAGAATAAGCATACATATCCCCTTTTTCGGTTTTTATAATACCACTCCTGTTACCATAAATCCCGATGGGACCCATGCGGGTATCCTTGATGTACTGTAGGAACTCGAAACCAGGATAGCTATATACAGCTACGAAAGCAGTATCGGTGCTTGGCGTGGCAAAAGAACCATCTGATTTCAGGGTGTAAAAGGGTACGAAGATTTTATCATCCTGCAATACCAAGGCTGTTGGCCATGCAACCAAGGAATCTTTCGTGTTTTCATAAATACGAGTAGGTTTTTTGGCTAATACCTTGACATTGTCACCATCAATATGATAAAATACACGGTCTGCAAATCCTGAGCGTGGTACTTCCATGGCCACGAGCTTACCTTCTCCAATATTTTGGCTAAAAACATCCAAGGTTGTTTCAAAAGCAAATTTTCCTTTCTCGTATAATTCACCATTGGAATTTAGAGAGTAGCCAATGGCATTATTGTCATCATAATAGCCGATGCTTAATAAAGTTTTAGAGGTATTTACCGAATATCGCCAACCAATTTGTTCGATTCCCGTGCCTTTAGATGAAATTTCACCAGACATGATCGAATCTTTCGTGAGAATATAATCAGCGGTCTCCCCGCTACTTCCCACCCTTAGATGGACGACATACTTATTTTTGTCCACCGGATTATCATCCCCGGTATTAAGTGTTTTATCCTCTTTTTCGCAAGAGTAAAAAAATATTCCAGTTAAGGCTAAAAATGCTAGTGTTTTGACTTTGAACAAGTTTTTCATAGTTTATGTGATTTTAATTTATAAAATATCTTATTTTGAGGTAGAAAGCCCTACCTGGCTTTTGGATCCTGTAATTATCATACATCTTGGTGTTGAATATATTAGAGGACCCGATGGAAAAATGATACCTGTCTTCGCTCGTTGAATAACTCATTTCCAAGGAATGAGCCCATTGGGTAGGAATAGTAGGTTTAATGCTACCATGCCCGGGCCATTGCAGGAAAAATTTATTTACATAATTCGTGTGCCAGTGCACACCTGCCTTTCCTTTCATATTGGCTAATTTTTCCTTTTGGAAGGCAAAATGAAGATTGCCAAAACAATAGGGAATATTAGGTAATTTATCCAGGTAAGTAGCATTTGGATTACCATGTTCATCATATTGGGTATGATTCACGAGGTCTTGATAGGTTGCATTGAGGGTGGCAAAAATCATGTCACGCCACCGGTAGCTAACTTCTACTTCTAAACCTTGCATGGATGCTTTTGACAGGTTCTCGTACCTGCTTTTCGCACCAGTGGACTCTACCCTGATGAGATTCACGGGTAGCCTGTAAAAGAAATTACTTTCCATTATCCAATCATGATGACCAAGTGCTTGATGAAATAATATGCCGGCATTCAAATTGTTGCTGTGCTCGGGTGCCAACAATGGATTACTTTTTATATTTAGTCCATCACCAAATATCTCGGAGCCATCTGGTAGTCGAAAAGTATTTTCGAAAGAACCTTTGAATTGCAACCCTTTTATCATGTGAAACGTGCTGGCAAATCCGTAACCCGGGGCATGAAAAGTATTCTCGTGGACAATCTTGTTGGGCCCTTCGCTAAACCTATCTTCTTCAATTGTTTTGCCATCATATAAAAAATACTTGATGAAGCTCGAGACAGAAAATTTTTTGTCAAAAAAATGCCTGGTATAAGAAAAACCAAAAATATTTTTCGTGATTTGATTAGGGTCGCTGAAAGGGACGATATCAGGGTCATAAGGATCTTCACCAACACGCGTGAACGAGGTATAGGTGTGGTTAAAATCTAGTTCATTTTTACTTTTTTTGTAAGAAATATTATTAACCGATAAAAGTGTTTTGTCATTAAAAGAAAACAAAGATTTTTGCCAATCACTTTCACCGATGTTGACATTATTTCTGATCTTGTAGGAACCATCCCAGCTATATTCCCTGGAACTGGTATCAACTATCTCGTGATAGCCATCAATATAAGAAGCATAAGAGGCTATGGATAACCCTTTGATGAAAAGGTTGTTTTTTTGATATTCCAGGGAAGGCATGATAATGTTATCCCTTCGATGTACTTGTCCGAAGACTCTTTCCAGGCTCAGTCCATGTTGAATATTATTCTTGCTGCCCGAAAGTACCAGTCCAAGAGATATTTTATCGGCGAATTTCTTGTTTTCCAATCCTGTTTTAAATTGAATCATTCCTGACCGGTAAGCATCGTGAAAACGTTTGGCGCTAATGGTATCAACCACGTTTCCAAGTGCATCATGTTTTTCTATATCGTCTACTCGGTAATTATTGTCCGAGTAATTAAAATATGCAGCTACTCGCGTGACTATTCCTTGTTTTCCAACCAAGTATTTTCCATTTATAGAGGCTTTGTGCGTATTAAATGACCCGATCGTGTAAGAAGCGTCCAGGTAGTTCTTCATGTTTTCGCGGGTAATGATATTTACAGCACCTCCAAGGGCATCGTTTCCTAGCCAGACAGGTACTACTCCCTTGTATACCTCGATACGCTCGACCAGGTTCACCGGGATGTTATTAATATTATAACTGGTACCAAAATAGTCCATGGGTATGCCATCCATGAAGAATTTCACCTGTCTACCAGAAAGCCCGTTGATGGAAAATTTAAAATTAGATCCTAGCCCTCCTTCTTCACGTATCTTTACTCCCGTTGTCCTATTTAAAACATGGCTTACATCCAGGTTTGAATTTTGCAAGTCTCCAAAGTCTATGGCAGACACGGTGAAAGCTTTTTCACGGGTAAGAAAAGACTTGCTTTTACCTCTTACCACCACTTCTTCTAGATCGTGCTGCGCTGGTTCCAACATGACAATGAATTCTTTGTCATCTAGTTTTTTTAGTTGAATGATATAATCCTTGTATCCTATACATTCGATCCTGAGTGTTTGGGGAAGGAAATGGATGTTATTTAATTGGAATAAGCCTTTTTCATTGGTGACAGTTCCTTTCCCCGATTCTTCCAGGAGAACCGAGGCAAAAAGAACAGGTTTTTTTTGGTTGTCGAGAATCTTTCCCGAGATGGTGATAGGCTCATTTTGAGCATGCGCCGAGAAGCATGTTACCAGGAGAAGGTAGCCTAGAATGCTAAAATTTTTATGCATGACAAAAATGCCCAATTTTTCTTGTTTTAAATAAGATTAAATAATAATTGGACAAATATATGGGCAAATAGTGGGCAGTGCAATACCTATTTGTTGGTATTTTTCCAGGAAATTAGTGAAAATAGCAAGAAAAATAAAGGAATGATCTCGCTGGAAATCATCATTCATTTTAATTGGTACATCACGCTGATAATCAAGTAAAAGCTATGCGATATACCAGCTTAATAGTGCACTGGTAATAGAAAATTAAGGTTTATTTCCAATGAATGGAAATAAACCTTATTACCATGCCTAGTGTCTTGTCAATGATAAAGCGTCCTGGCGTTTCAGCCACTACGCTGGGTTCAAGGTAAATCCGATGCGCTTTAATACATGTGACGCGTCACTAGCTACTTTTTCAATATTTTAATGTTTAATCCCTTTTGGGCCGACCATCCCTCCTTATCAGCCAGGCTGATAAAAAAGTGGTAATCTCCTTCATCATATTCTCCATCATCATCACCAGTGGGAATATAAAAATCAATTTCAGCTTCATGTTCTTTTTTTCCACCGGGAATGCTAAAATTTTGGATCATTGTAAATCCATTGGGAGAATTACTTGATGGAGCAGGAGATCGGGGACAATCCGAGATTTCCGTGCTATGGGCATGGTGGTTGAAATTATCATGTATGGATATACTGACTGCTTCATGTTCCCCCAGTTCAAAGTTATCTGTAAACAATACTTTGAAGGTGAAAGTGTCTCCAAAATAAAGCGTATCGCAATTTACCGGGAATGCTCCCGGGATGTCCAGTCGAATTTCCGGGGGGTGCAAATCCACGCTTGTTTTTTTACAGTTCGTGAAAAGCATGGATAAGACAATGATTAAAAAGTTGAATAAATATTTCATCATATAATAATTTGTATTAAATTGGTATGATGGAACATACATGTTTAGGAATTATTTATACCCCTGTGTTTGCGTTTTGTTAAACATGTATGTTTCATAATTACTGATGTTAGACGTAATGCTATTGTTTAAAATTGATTTTTAGGTAAAAAGTCATTATATTTTGGCTCGTTTTTTTTTAATCGACCTGTCAATAATTACGGGTCATTCTTGAAATGAAGTTAGAAATACCTTCTAAGAAAGATTTGTTACACGTCCTTGACCATCAAAATATCAACTAAGAAATAAAGGTCACTATTGATATACTTCCGTGTGGGAATGTGCCAATCGCCTTGATTAGTTGTAGTTCAATTCTCGACATCAAGCGCTACGGGTTGTTAAAGCCATCTTAAACCTGGTATAACGGTTTTAAAGAACCAGATCCTTGTATTAGCAGGTATATCAAACATGATGCTTCACTATCTCATGGATTTTGAATCTTTATTTCTTCTTCAAAACTGGTAGAATAACCTTCCATGTCGGTTACTACCAAGAGAAAATGGTAATATCCTGTATCTGCTTCAAGGGGGATGATTATATCCTCGTGAAATGTGATGTTTTTTTGTCCCTGGAATTTCGTGTAGATGGAATCAAACTCCCAGGAGATATTGGTTACACCTTCGTGCGTTTCATCTTCCTTGTGAATTTCCAGCATGACCTGGTTGATTTTTCCTTCTGCAAGAATTTCCATGTCGACGTGCAACTTCTGTCCCTGGTAGGCTTTTTTACTGTTAGCTTCCCCAATTTCATGGGACAAAATTTGTGGTTTCGAGATTTCCTCTTTTTTACAATGGCTGAAAACAATGGCAAATAAAGCCAAACTTCCTAGAATGATTATTCTCTTTTTCATATTTGTAAGGTTTAAATAAAATTAGTAAATCATTTAAATTTTAAGTTTTATAGTGGTTTAGAAAAAGGAATGGTAACATGAATTATAAAATTCCTTCCTTGTTCTGGTAAACCCACGAGCCTATAATAGCTCGAATGATCCAAGTAATGGTTATTGAATAGATTCATGGCCTGGAACCCCACGTTAACAAGTTGCTTTTTCAGCTGGAATTTTGCTCCTATCCTAGCATTTACCACTTGGTAACCGGGTGTTTCTTTTTCTGGCGGCATGATATTCCCTTGCCGGGTTACCACCCTGTAATCAAGGGAAAAATATACATCTTTTATTTCCCCCTGGGTCTTGGGCATGTACTTGATATTTAGTAAGAATGAAGCTGGTGGTGAAAAGGGCAAAGTGTATCCTTTTTTCTTGCCAGATAATTGTTTGGCATGTACATATTCTCCCAGGAATCCTGCCTGCAATGATTTCACTACATTATAATGAGCATGCAATTCAGTACCTGTCCTGTAAACCTTGCTTTGGCTATATTGAAAAACCTGGTGACCCGCGCCATGCTCCGTATCGTGTCTTGGGGTGGGATTAAGGTAAATATAGTTGGAAAAATAGTTAATGAAGGGTGTTGCACCGATGGCAAAACGTTTATAACTCCATTCCATACCTAAATCCAATTGATAGGCAATTTCTGGAGAAAGATCCTGGTTACCAATCTCGTAACTAAAATGATGGTAATTTACCCCGTTTGCTGCCAGCTCCTTCGCATGGGGCATTCTAAAGCTTTTACCCGCGTTAATTTTGTAGGATGCATGATTTAAATTATAGTTGTACCCTATTGACCAGGAAAAATTTGAAAAATTTTTTTCCAGGTCCGGGGCTCTTTGCAAGAAAGCCCAACTTGTATCTGTTTCTTCAATGATTTGACTTTTAAACCAATCCACGTATTTTTCCACGGTAATTGTGCCATGGTCGATTCTTATTCCTGCATTTATCATGCTTTTCGAGGAAATCACGTGTTCCAGGAACAAGAAAGATCCCGCGGAGAATCTTTGAAAAGCAGGTATAATAAAACCGGTACCGTTTATGTTGTTTTTCTGAAACTCGCTGTTTATGCCAAGGGTTACAAGTGTATTTTTTGGTAGATTTAACGTGGTTTTAATATTCCCCGAGTAAATGTATTTATCAAATAACCTTTCCAGGTCGGGGGAGAATGGGAGAGTATCCGGGAAATTGCCCGGCATGTAACCATGATTCGTGTATTTGCTCCATTCTTCTCGGTAATTGTGTTGAAAACCACCCTCCAATTCTATCTTGAAGGCCCCGGTTCTCACGGTCGTGTTGTTGATTACCTTAAAGTGGTTTATGTCTTGGTGAGGCAGTAAAATATCCCGGTTGGAGTTATCATAGAGGGCAGTGTCGACTTCCCGTGGTTCTAGCCCATGAGCATTCGCCAACATACCCGCTTTATTTTGCACGTTACTAATGAAAATCAGGC
>CAZOSQ010000102.1:0-9899 GCA_964582245.1 uncultured Bacteroidales bacterium
GCCTGGTATTCTTTAGTTTTGTTATCCTTATCGGTAACAGCCACTTTTTTACCGGATTTTAATTTTCCGAATCCTTCAATTACGTCAATTTTATTCTTTTTCATTAAGAATTGAACACCTTTGCTCATACCTCCGGCCACATCCCGGCTACGCTTAATGACTTTTGAAAAATCTTTATCAGGATTTTTCAGGCTTAAGCCGTAATCTTCGGCGTGTTTCAGGTAGTCGAAAACCTGTGCACTTTTTAGCAAGGCTTTTGTTGGGATACACCCCCAGTTTAAACAAATCCCGCCAAGTTCATTTTTTTCAACCACACCCGTCTTGAACCCAAGTTGGGCTGACCTGATGGCAGCCACATATCCCCCAGGGCCGCTACCAATAACTAAAATATCATAATCCATTGTAATATATTTTTTGAAATATTCACTTGTTTAAACTAAATTTTGTAATTCAGATGCATACCTACGTTCAAAAATCCCAATCCTGCATTTAAGCTCATGGAATCTCCCGTGGTTAATCATGCCCTTATCGTGTATGAAGTGCATGAAAATTTCATTTGTTGGTTTATTTTTTTAACATTTACCAATTAAAAAAATATCCCAGCAAACCAACAACTAAACCTATAAAAAGGTTTACTCCTTTTACCAAAATAAAGCTTTTTTTTGACTCGGCAAATAATGGAAGTGCCCCGTGGCCATCTTGAACGACAGAACTTGCAAGGAGAATACTAAAAGGTACTTGCCCTGCCATGTATAAACTAATGAAAAGTATATGGGGACCAGAAGCCGGTATAATCCCAATTAAAACAGCCATAACCAAGATTATTAAATGGTTATCCCGCATCCAATTCTCGAAATGCAAATAATCTACGATAAAATGAATAATTAATAGTGCCCCCAGGGTCCAAAATAATATTTTTAATATATGCTTCTTGATCACGTGCTCCCATAAATGTTTTTCTAAGAAATTATCCGAGGCCACCAAGGTTAAGAAAAGTGCAAAAATGGTAATAATAAAAAAAGTAACTGATATCCAATCTACTTCTTCATGCACATGGTGATGATGATCACCATGTTGAAGTGGAGCATGCTCGTGTGATAAAACACCGGTTATAACTCCAAAAAGCACCAGGATCAATCCGGATAGTAAAATTGCACGTTGAAAAGATATATTTTTTAGTTGTTCGAGAATATTTTCTTTCTTGGTTAAACAACCATGTGCAGCCTCATTGTGTAAATGCATATGATGCTCCTGGTTTACCAAGCTGTTTTTATTTTTAATAAAAATATTCATTATCAAACCGGTGATAATTGCTATCAGTATCGTATAAAGGAGAACCTGCAGGGCTGTACCCGGCATGACCGCGAACATGATAAATGCCTCATCCCCAAAAGTTGCTATCATGGCCGTTGTGAGAGCCGCAAAATTAAAAATATTATGAATATACAAAGAGACCACTGCGTAAGCACCAAGACACCCCGGTATTGCACCCAATAAACCGGCCGCCAATACTTGTGCCCATTTTGATTTTCGAAACAAGACACTCCATTTTCCCCTTGTCTGGACGTTTACAAATTCTATTAACAACATCATAACCATGACAAACGCCGTGATCATGAGTGTATTACTAATTATATCAATATATGGTTCCATAATTTAAAAATAGCCAGTAAATATAATGGAAAAACCTTTCTATTTTTAGTGGAACAAAAAAAAAGTGACAAGTTTCCACTTGCCACTTTCTTAGAAGAATTTTATTGCAATTTTTAATCTATTTCAACCAACTTAGATAATGAAGTCTTACCATTGCTTTCAAACTCCAAGAGGTAAATTCCGGATGGATAACCTAGTTCTTTAGCACTGAACTTATATTCATACCTTCCGGGAACCTGGACCTCGTTAACAATCTCCACTAGCTTAGTACCCAATAAATTATAGACAAAAACTTTTACCTCCGAAATTTCATTTAATTGATACACGATAGAAGTTTTGTCTTTATAAGGATTAGGATAGACTGAAAGGGATTGTTTCTCCCCGCCTATTTTTATCCCTGACACCTGTTGCCTGTTATCTTCCAAGTTTGAAAGCGAACGGCTAAATGGGCCTGCATTGGATTTTTTACCCAAGGTACCCGGATCACATTCATTGGTCATCAACCCTTCAATTCTATAAAAGAAAATATTGGATTGAGCCATTTTGTCATTATCAGTGTATACAGACTCTGAAGCAGGCAAAGTGTCTATTGGTTCCAGTAATGTTGAATCGACTCCCCTGTATATAATATAGGTTTCGAAATTTATACTGTTCCCACCTTCTATTTCATATTCCTGCCAAGTCAATTTCCCCATATTAAATTGCAAAAACAATGGCCAGTGATAAGAACTTTTCGAAGATATATTCCCCCATGTATCGACGGTGGCGATTTTATAACGGTACCTACGTGTTTCCGGAACAGAAGACTTATCCACGTATATACCCAGGCTATCAAAATCCAATGAAGTTAAGGAATCATACTTGTTGATTACTTGACCTTCACGGTAAACAATATATCCCTCGGTTCCCTTATTCGCGGTTCGATTATAGACGACCATGTTTTTCAAGGTGTTTTTATCAATGGTCACCAGGCAAATTTCATCGCCGGCATATGGATATTGGACGACCACATCAATGGTATCATGGCCAAAGGTTGTGTCATTTTTAGCTAACACATAATATTGACCCGATGTATCAACAGTAATGGTGCGAGTTAAAGCCCCTGTTGACCAAAGATAGGTTGAGAAATTTTCCCCGGCATCCAAAGTAACTGTTTCCCCTTGACATAATGGAATTGCTTTATTTGCAGTAATATTCACATCAATCATCGCTGGTTCCTTAACTTCAATTCCTTGTAAAGAAGCTGAGCAAGAATTAGCATCAGTAACTGTAACTGAATATATTCCTGCTAGAAGACTTTCCAAGTCTTGGGAACTTTGCCCGCTTGACCAATTATACTCGAACGGGGGAGTACCATTAACCACGGAAAGATTCACTGCACCATCAGAATATTTCCTGTAGGAAACATGATACACATCAGGGATCAAGTTCATGGCAGGAGGATCTGACAATACTGCTGTTTTGGTCACGGAGCATCCGCGATCATCAGTCACAGTAACCATGTAGCTACCAGCATAAAGGCTCATATTCTCTTGTTGATCCCAACCTAATGGCCAAATGAAAGCATAAGGCGATTGCCCGCCTGTAACAATGGGTTTAGCATTGCCATCACCGTTGCCCGGGCATAATGGGTCATTAACTTCCATATTAACAAACAACGGTTCTGGATCATCTATCGTAAAAGTAGCTGAAGATTTACAATTATCACTTTTCCTGGTAACCTCAACACTATATTCACCTGCACCAAGATCAATTGCCTGGTCGGTAGTTTGAACAGGATTTGTATTCCATGCATAAGTATAATCCGAGGTACTGCCAGGAACATTAACCTGTAAGATAGCATCGGTACTTCCTGCACAAGAAACTGATTTATTCTGTTGAATATCAATGGCAGGTTGACCTTGCACGTTCACCGCAATGGCTTTAGAAGCTGTACATCCTGCGCCATCGGTAACAGTTACTACATATGAGCCGGCATTTAAATTACTAACAAAAGAACCAGTTCCTACATTAGGATTCCATACATAAGAGTAACCCGCTGTACCACCTGAAACATTTAAGGAAATGTTTCCATCGGCATGGGTACAAGAAGAAGCATCTCCCACGGTTGGTGATATGGAGATTTGGCTATTTACAGAAGTAATATAAATAGAATCTTGTCCATTACAACCATTCTTATCAGTAATATATAAATAATATTTTCCTGCGGGAACTCCTGAAATAGAAGAACTGGTGCTACCATTTGACCAACTGTACGTGTAAGGTGATGTCCCCCCGGATATCGTAGCATCTGCCGCTCCATCACTTTCCCCGAAACAAGAAACCCCTGTTTCAGTGAAGGTAGCCTGTATAGCTCCTGGTTCATTAATGGTAAATGATTTCACTGTTTTTACCATCATATTATCGGTAATGGTAACCGAGTAACTCCCCGCGGGAACATCGGCTATATCCTGGGTTGACTTACCATTACTCCAAGCATATGTATAGGGTGGAGTACCGCTAGTTACCATAATATCTATAAAACCATCCGATAAGCCTTTGCAAGATACATCCCCCAGGGTTTCTCCGGATATAATCGGGGAGAACAAGACGGTTATGTAATTTGGCTTTTCTAATTTGGCCCGGCAACCGCTATAGGTTATGGCTGACAGTGAAACATTAAACATTCCATGGGTTTCATAAGTGACTACTGGATTTAATTCGGTGCTTGTTTTCCCATTGCCGAAATCCCATTCGTATGAAGCTGCATTTTGGGTCTTATTGGTAAAGGCGGCCTGTCCCTTTTGTGACAGGACAACATTATCAGCAAAAAACTCGATGGACGGACCATCCACGTAAACATGGCGTTCATTTTCATAACTTCCGCAGCTATTGGTAGCTGTTAGCACAATTTCATAAGAACCGGGCTTGGTATATACATGAAAAGGTGTTTTTTGGTTAGAGATTTTCCCATCCCCGAAATCCCAATTATACTGATTGTTATCTACCTCGAAAGGGTCATCATGGTTTCGCCTGTTGAACCATAAGGTGTCGCCAAGGCAAATTTGCTCATTGTCTATTTCTATCCATACATCCGGAACATTGTAATTACCAACTAGCACAATTGTTTTGATGGTGTCTTTTTGGCCACAACCATCTGTAATGACAACGAACGCTTCGAATAAACCGGAATCTGCGTACACATGTTTTACAAAAGACCCGTTGGCTGTTTCCAATGAACCATCTCCAAAATGCCATTCATAAGACTTCCCTCCTAGTGCATAGAAGCTGACAGTATCCCCGGGGCAAGATGATCTATCCCTGCATTTACCTTCCCACCTGTCGTTTTCCATCACGATACCGGGGAATTCTATGACGGTGCTGTCTCCCGGGACAATTTTTATAGCCTGCTCCAATAAACCTACTGCATCAGTGTCATAATTTTTAAATATTCCATCACAAAACCATACAGCGACAACACTGAGGCTGTCTTCCCCTTCATCGGGTATATAAAATTTGGCTTCCCCGGGACCTTTGAATTTCAACATCCCATCAGGTATCATACCTTCATAAAGAGAATCATAACTAAAAAATAAAAAGAAATTTTCTTCCATGCCTTCTCTCCAGTCACTCCAGTTTACAGGAAGCTCGACAACATGGTCATTTACACTTTTCCTAGTTCCCCAATCCGGGATATCATTTATAAGGGGATCAGTCATTTCCACGGTAGAATTCCCAACCATTAAAAACGGTTCAGAAATCCCCTGGTCTGTCACGTAAGCTGTTCCTTCAATGGTATCACCTATTCCACATTTATTGGTAGCCACGAATGTATAATCATAGTCTCCCACTGCCTGGTAATTATATGGAAAAACAGGTAAACTAGGATCGCCAAAGCTTTTCATGTTGAGACTGGAATTACCATCACCATACCAGATCGAGTAAGTATATTTTTGTTGCTCCACATCTTTTTCATTGGCCACGAAATAGAATGTTTCACCTATGCAGATTGAATCTTGCATAACCATTATTTCCGCATTAGGAGATGAATTGGGATCAACAATAACTTGTAAGTAAGCCGTATCAGCAGCTTGGCAATTATTCATCGCTATCATACTGACTTGGTGTACGCCATTTGAATTAAAAACATGAGAAGGTTGTTTTTCGTTTGAAATCTTACCATCATCGAAATTCCAAGTATAATTCACCCCGTTTTCACTCCAGGTCCAATTTTGAAATTGTACTTCTTCCCCGGTACATATGGTGATACTGGTAATGTCATCACTCATATCTTCAAAAGCTATGCGTGAATCGGGTTTCCAATTATCTGGATCATAACGGACTTCTACCATTTGATTTGAAGTATCGGAATACCCGCAATTATTTGAAATTATTAAATTCACATCGTATGTTCCTGTATCAGGAAAATAATGGGGTGGATTTTTCATCGTACTGGTTGTTCCGTCACCAAAATCCCAAAGATAGGAACCGGTATTGTATGCATTAAAATTCACCTGGTTTTTCGGGCATATACTTCCTCCACCACTTGGCCAAAAATTAAAATCCGCAGTTACTGAAATATCTGTTTTCACGTGGACAACCACGGTATCTGAATTTTCATTATTGCAAGAATTCCATCCTGTTACAATTATCTGTTTGGCTCCTGCCGTGAAAGTATGAGTGGGATTTCTTTTGTTTGAATAGGTTCCATCTCCAAAATTCCAATGAATGGAATCATACTTCACATCCCAATTTTTAAGGTTAAAATGTACTTCATCCCCCGGACAAAATTGTGTTTCTCCTTCTACAATCCCTTCAATTGGAGGTATGGCAGAATTGGTGATCGAAATTATTTGTTCCACGGTATCTATCTCGCAATCCCTAGGCTGCATAACCATGGATACGGTATAATCTCCCGCACTGTTATATTGATGATTAGTCCAACTCCAGTTGCTAAATGATCCATCTCCAAAATCCCACCTGATCCATTCATAATCTAAATCATGTGAAATATAGAAATTAATATTTTCATTGGGACAAGCTGAATTACCGGTCGAAATAATAAACTTCGAAGGCACACCATTTACTTGTACCTCGAAAGGTTCACTTTCACCGTACCCATCGGCTTGTAATCTTATACTATAACGCCCGGGGTTATCAAATACATGATTCAAATGGTAACCTTGGATTTCTTTAAAAAATTCAGAATTCTCCACGTACCATCTAAATGTCACCCCGGTGGTATCAAAATTGTTTTCCGAGGTATTGGTAAATTGAACACCAAGGGGGGCACATCCCCAAGACGTATCAGCGAAAAAAGTTACTTGCGCCGATAGTTTTGTTGTCATTATAGGTATTATGACAAACAACAAAATAGTAAGATAATTTTTCCTCATAAATTGCTTGTTAAGTGGGACTTAAGTTTATTTTTTTTGTTAAAAAAATGTCGATAAGGTGTATACGAAGCCAAAAAAAAAAGGTTCATGTAATTTTAATTTTTTTACCCGGAATATTTCTTCAATCTTGAGGCAAATCTATGAACCCGGATTCATTGAAAAATCATTTTTTGCCCTCAATGGGTTCTTCTTGGTTTAAATTTGTTTTTGATTAACCTGTCAAAATAGTTTTTTATAAGATTAAAAAAATCCGGTAAAATATAGTTAATATTGTAAAAAGGAGAAAGGGGCTGTATTTAGTTCCCGTGATAAATAAATTTTAATTTTTTACATTAACCGGTTATATAATGAATCCAGGATATAGATTATTTATTGAAGAGGATGGTGGCATAAAAGTAAAGGTTGCCAAGGAGGTTGAACCATTAAAGTACGAGGTGATATGGATGTTTGGCCTTGATGGCAAGGATGAGCCTGTCATCTTGAACGAATTTTATACTCCTGGTAAGTTTCTCGTGATGGATTGGAATGGTCATCTTCGTGCTTATGATGCGGATAAAAAGAAGAAAATTTTTGAACGGGATTTTGAAGCTGATCTTGATTGTCGCGGAATTGTTTCACAGGATGGGGGTAAATTATATATATCACATTCCCATGATTATAAAGACCACACGTTGACAGTTTATTCACTAGAGGATTTTTCAATTATCGCGGAGCATGTTTTACCACAACCTATTAACCTTGAATGGTTTAAAGAAAGAACCGATGGTAAGTTGCTTTATTATTATCATGACTGGAAATATAAAGGTGAGGAGAAAATTTATACCCATGGTTACCAGGTTATAGATCCTGTCACCGGGAAAAATAAACATTTTGCCCTTCCATTTCCACCCAAAGAAATGTTTGAGAAAAAAGTTCCTGTGATTGATAAAAAGCAAAATATCGGGATCATGCAGGATTGGGATAACATAGAGATTAAGACAGGGCCGGACGGTGATCCACGGTTTATTGAAAAACTTGTTTTTTTCGACCTGGATAATTTTCAAATTCTTCGCATTGTCCCTGTCCGTGAATATCGTGCTAACCAGATAGATTGTTTTGAAAAAGCTAGGATAAAACATGCCAGTGCACTGATGAAAGGGCCTGGTGATGATAAATACAATGAAGCAATGAAAACCTTGATGGAAAACCTTAACACCATTCACGTAAACGAAAATGAAGATAGTTTTTGGCTTTGTTGGCGGGCTGGTGTCCTTCGAAAAGTCGCCATTGACGGTTCCTATATTTCTCCCATGTTTGTGGTTTCAAAACTACCCGGTTACGGGTCGGACTTACGGCCATTCGAGTTCACGACTTTTCACTCTCATCTTGAAGAAGTACATGAAGATCACCTTGTATTATCCGGGCATAGTGATCATTTAATATTTCCTATAAAAGGTTTGGATTTTGGTTCATCCGAGGAATATATTCCTATAGAATTATTGCCTTTCCCGGAAGAGAAAAAAATTAAAATAATTGTTCCGGGAGAATTAAAAAAACGGGAAAAGGAATTAGGGAAGGTAGTTATTGCTGTTGAAGATCTTGATGAAAAAGAATCAGTACTTGATGGCCTGGACCAAATGGTGAATCTTACAAAAGATATTGCAAGCATACGCGATGGATGGAAATTAGTATTCCTGGTAAAGGATAAGAAGGGTAAGAACCAAGACGATGAAGAATTCTTTAAAAAAGCAGTTAAAATAGAAGGAGCCCCGGAGAAAATCCGGGAGGTGATTGAAAATTTTATCCAGTACCCCGATGCCGAGGAGCTTTACATCCACGAAGAAGCCACTGCTTTATGTTATGCCGCGGAAAACTTGGCCTTACATGACCCAAAATATATTGACACAACACTTCAATACCTGGCGGTGATGGATTTTGAGCATGATGTATATTGTTCTGAAACGCTCATCCCCAACCTAATTGAAAAATATAGCGAAACACCATATGAACCCCGCCTTCGCATTGGTGTAGCCATGACAGATAGCATGGATGCCTCGGATTTCTACCTTTTGGACGAATTTCTCAACGAAGATTCCTATTTCCGCAAATGGTTTGATAATGGCGGAGCTGAGCAGGTTGCCGGGATTGTAGAAGAATTAGAAGTTTTTGGTTTAAGATCCACCTATTTATTTCACGAACCCGGGGAGAACCTGGTAAAACTGCAGCAAGCGATTGAAGGAGATATAGCTGCTATAGCTGCTGGTTTGTCCACCGCTACCATAAACCCATCATTGCTTGGCTGGAATTACCTGAAACATATTAATAACCCAGGTGCAGGGAAAGACTTACTTGGAAATGATGTCAGCACTTATGATGAACCACATTTGCGGCTTCTTGTTTTTGCAGGTCTTGCCAATATGCTTACTTTCGATATTATTGATGATAGATACATAAAATTGAGAGAAATAGAGAATCCCAAGGTAAAGGAATTATTGCCAAACCCGGTTGATTTTTCGAAGGTAGGAGGGCTCATGCACCGCATTGAAAGTGAATCATTCCTGCGCTTACCCGGCCTTATGCAGTTTGAAGGGATGGATTTTGTTATCGATTATTTAACTTCCACCAGGATTGAGCCCGAGGAAGTGGAAGTTCTCCGCAGGGAATCCTGGAACATGAAACCCGCGGATTTGTTAATCAACCTCCCGGGAATATTTTATAACCGCGTTGAAGATATTCTTTATTTTATGCAGCCACCATTCCATAGCAAAAACAAGATAAATTGGAGTGACTGGATGGTTCGTATGAAAATGGATCCAGTCTTACAATTCCTTACCCCCTGGATATTTCGGAGCATGCTGACCCCTCAAAAACCGGTATAAATTTAATAAAAAC
>CAZOSQ010000103.1:0-9867 GCA_964582245.1 uncultured Bacteroidales bacterium
ACCGCCATTTGGTCTCCATCAAAATCGGCATTAAATGCAGTACATACGAGTGGATGCAATTGAATTGCCTTTCCCTCAATAAGTTTTGGTTGAAATGCCTGTATACCTAACCTATGAAGAGTTGGGGCACGATTTAAAAGCACGGGGTGTCCTTTTAATACATTTTCGAGGATATCCCAAACAACAGGATCTTTCCTGTCAATTATCTTCTTGGCTGATTTTACAGTTTTAACAATACCCCGTTCAATGAGTTTTCTAATAATAAAAGGTTTAAAAAGCTCAGCGGCCATATCTTTTGGTAATCCACATTCGTGTAACTGTAATTCGGGACCTACCACGATAACTGACCTAGCAGAGTAGTCGACCCTTTTACCCAAAAGATTCTGACGAAACCTACCTTGTTTACCTTTTAAGCTATCACTAAGTGACTTCAAAGGTCTATTGGCATCGGTTTTAACAGCATTAGATTTCCTTGAATTATCAAATAAAGAATCAACAGCTTCCTGAAGCATCCTTTTTTCATTTCTTAGAATTACCTCGGGAGCCTTGATTTCTATCAACCTCTTTAGCCTATTATTCCTGATAATAACCCTACGATAAAGATCATTTAAATCGGATGTCGCAAACCGTCCTCCATCTAAAGGAACCAAAGGACGTAATTCAGGGGGAATTACAGGCACAATTTTAACAATCATCCATTCCGGATGGTTAATATTTTTTGAGGCCCTAAAAGCTTCAACCACTTGTAATCTTTTTAAAGCTTCCGTTTTTCTCTGTTGAGATGTCTCATTGTTAGCCTTGTGTCTCAAGGAGTATGAGAGATCATCAAGGTCAACACGGGAAAGAAGCCTATATAAAGCCTCGGCACCCATGTCTGCAATGAATTTATCAGGATGATCATCATCAAGGTATTGATTTTCTTTTGGAAGGGTTTCTATGATATCCAGGTATTCCTCTTCACTAAGAAAATCAAGATATTTAATACCATCAACAGCTTTTACACCGGGATTTACCACGACATATCTTTCATAGTAAATAATGGCATCAAGTTTCTTAGTGGGTAAACCAAGTAAATATCCTATTTTATTTGGTAATGATCTAAAATACCATATATGAGCCACAGGCACTACAAGTGAAATATGTCCCATTCTCTCCCTACGTACCTTTTTTTCAGTAACTTCAACCCCGCACCTATCACAAACAATCCCTTTATATCTGATTCTTTTATATTTACCGCAATGGCATTCATAATCCTTTACAGGCCCGAAAATTCTTTCGCAAAATAACCCATCTCTTTCCGGCTTGTAAGTTCTATAGTTAATGGTTTCGGGTTTTAATACCTCACCGCTAGACCTCTCTAAAATCTCTTCGGGTGAAGCCAAACCTATAGAAATTTTAGTAAAATTACTCTTGGTTTTGTTGTCTTTTCTGAATGACATACGCTATTATATTAAATTTTATTACATCATAGTACATCGCATCTCGCACTTACTGGATTTAAAGCAAATTAATGCTTAAACCTAGTCCCCTGAGTTCATGTAGTAATACATTCAAAGACTCAGGTATTCCCGGAGTCGGCATAGGTTCGCCTTTGACAATAGATTCATAAGCTTTTGCCCGTCCGACAACATCATCAGATTTCACGGTTAATATTTCTTGTAAAGTATGAGCAGCACCAAATGCTTCCAGTGCCCATACCTCCATTTCACCAAACCGTTGCCCACCAAACTGGGCTTTACCACCAAGTGGTTGCTGGGTAATAAGTGAATATGGTCCAATTGACCTGGCATGCATCTTATCATCAACCATATGCCCAAGTTTAAGCATATATATAACTCCTACTGTAGCTGGTTGATCAAATCGCTCACCGGTACCACCATCATATAGATATGTCTTACCATAATCAGGCACTCCTGCTTTACGGGTGTATTCATTAATTTCATCGATTGAAGCACCATCAAAAATAGGAGTAGCGAATTTAACACCCATTTTTTTTGCAGCCCAACCTAAGACAGTTTCATAAATTTGACCCAAATTCATCCTGGAAGGTACACCCAAAGGATTAAGAACTATGTCAACTGGTGTTCCATCTTCAAGGAAAGGCATATCCTCCGCACGCACAATCTTAGAAACAATACCTTTGTTTCCATGTCGTCCTGCCATTTTATCCCCAACTTTCACCTTTCTTTTACTGGCAATATAAACTTTTGCCAATTGAACAATACCTGCTGGCAATTCATCCCCAATAGTTAAATTATAATTCTTACGTTTATAAACCCCTTCTATTTCCTTATGCTTGATAGTATAATTATGAAGAAGAGTTTTAATTATTTCATTTTTATCTTTATCAGTGGTCCATTTAGTAGGATTAACATGCAAAAAATCCAATTCTTGTAAAACCTTTTGTGTAAATTTTGAACCTTTTGGAATAACTTCCACATTATAATAATCTTTCACACCTTGGGAAGTTTTACCATTGGTAACGATAAATAATTTATCAACCAATTTAGCTTTAAGCTCCTCGGTATTTAAATTATATTCGTCCTCAATTTTATTCAATAAAGGTTTTGTTGCTGCACGTATTTTTTTGTCCTTAATAGACCTAGAGAATAACTTCTTATTGATAATAACCCCATTTAATGATGGTGGTGCCTTAAGCGAAGCATCTTTTACATCACCAGCTTTATCACCAAAGATCGCCCTTAGTAATTTTTCTTCAGGAGAAGGATCAGACTCTCCCTTAGGGGTGATTTTTCCTATTAGAATATCTCCAGGTTCTACATTCACACCAATACGGATCATACCATTTTCATCAAGATTCCTGGTAGCCTCTTCGCTAACATTCGGGATATCTGCGGTTAATTCTTCCAAACCCCTTTTGGTATCTCTCACCTCAAGAAGATATTCATCGATATGAATTGAGGTAAATACATCTTCTCTCACCACACGTTCAGAGATAACAATAGCATCCTCGAAATTATATCCTTTCCAAGGCATGAAAGCAACCATGAGGTTTTTACCAAGAGCTAGTTCCCCTTGCTCGGTAGCATATCCTTCGGTCAGAACCTGGTTTTTTATTACCTTATCACCTTTTTTCACGATAGGTCTAAGATTAACACAGGTATTTTGATTTGTTTTTTTGAACTTTGGTAATTTATATCGTTTACTATCCCCAGAGAAACTTACAAATTTCTCATTTTCCGAAAGATTATACCTAATCACGATTTCATTTCCATCCACGTAGTCAACGACGCCATCACCTTCTGCCATCACTTGCAACCGGGAATCACGTACAACTACATCCTCGATACCAGTCCCTACTACTGGTGCATCTGGAATAAGTAATGGAACGGCTTGACGCATCATGTTTGATCCCATAAGGGCCCTATTTGCATCGTCATGTTCCAAGAAAGGAATTAAAGAGGCTGCAATAGAAGCAATTTGGTTGGGAGCAACGTCCATAAGGTGAACTTCATCAGCTTCGGAAAGCGGAAAATCACCATTATACCGTGCTTTCACCTTGGGATTAGAGAATTTCCCATCTTCATTCAATGGAGCATTTGCTTGAGCAATCACTTTTGCTTCTTCTTCCTCGGCACTTAAATAAACTACTCCATCTCCACCTTGTAAACTAACAAGACCTTTATCAACTTTTCGATAAGGAGTTTCTATAAATCCTAATTTATTAATTTTAGCATATACACATAAAGAAGATATCAAACCAATATTAGGACCTTCAGGTGTTTCAATAGGACATAAACGTCCATAATGAGTATAGTGAACATCACGAACCTCAAAACCAGCTCTTTCCCGAGATAACCCACCTGGACCAAGTGCAGACATCCTGCGCTTTTGAGTCATTTCAGCAAGAGGATTTGTTTGATCCATGAATTGAGACAATTGGTTGGTCCCGAAGAACGAATTAATTACAGAAGATAATGTTTTTGAATTGATCAAATCGATTGGCGTAAATACTTCATTATCCCTTACATTCATTCTTTCACGAATCGTGCGAGCCATTCTTGCAAGGCCGACACCAAACTGGTTGTACAATTGCTCTCCAACAGTACGTACTCTCCTGTTACTCAGGTGATCAATATCATCTACGTCTGTTTTAGAGTTAATTAATTTGATCAGGTACTTAATAATTTCAATAATATCTTCTTTTGTAAGTACCTTGGTATCTATATCTGTTTCTAAATTTAATTTTTTGTTAATCCGGTAGCGTCCAACTTCGCCCAAATCATACCGCTTATCGGAAAAAAATAATTTATCAATTACGTCCCTTGCTGTAGCTTCATCTGGTGGTTCAGAATTTCTTAATTGTCTATATATGTAAAGAACTGCTTCTTTTTCAGAATTACAAGGATCCTTTTGTAATGTATTATATATTATTGCGTAATCTGAAAGATTTTGATTTTCTTTATGAAGTAAGATAGTTTTGGCACCTGAATCAACAATCAAATCCACATGTTCATTTTCCAGGACGGTTTCCCTATCAATAACCACTTCGTTTCTTTCTATAGAAACAACTTCACCAGTATCTTCATCAACGAAATCCTCTACCCAGGTTTTTAATACACGTGCTGCTAGTTTTCTACCAACAACTTTTTTCAATCCAGTTTTAGAGACTTTAATCTCATCTGCCAAACCAAAGATTTCGAGCACATCTTTGTCACTCTCATATCCTATTGCTCTTAAAAGTGTAGTAACAGGTAATTTTTTCTTTCTATCAATATAAGCATACATAACATTGTTAATGTCAGTAGCAAATTCTATCCAGGAACCTTTAAAAGGAATAATCCTCGCTGAATATAATTTTGTTCCATTAGCATGAAGGCTCTGCCCGAAAAATACACCCGGGGAACGATGAAGTTGGGAGACAACCACCCTTTCCGCACCATTAATAACAAAAACACCTCTTTGTGTCATATATGGAACGGTACCAAGATATACATCTTGAATAACTGTATCAAAATCTTCGTGCTCAGGATCGGTACAATATAATTTTAACTTTGCCTTTAAAGGAACACTATAAGTTAACCCTCTTTCGACACATTCTTCAATAGAATACCGAGGAGGATCTATATAATAATCTAAAAATTCAAGAACAAAATTATTCCTGGTATCAGTAATGGGGAAATTTTCACTAAAAACTCTAAACAATCCCTCATCCATTCTATTTTCTGGAGTTGTTTCAATTTGAAAAAACTCATGGAATGACTTCAACTGTATTTCTAAAAAATCAGGATATTCTAATTTATTTTTAGTTGAAGAAAAATCAATTCTTTTTGATATATTTGTTATTGCTGACATGGATTCATCTGGTTAATTGAACTTAAATGTTTTTTTGGGTTTATACGACAAAAGGCTTAGACTCCTGGACTTGCCAGGAATCTAAACCTACAATTTCATATTTATGAAATAATTCTATTTAAGTTCAATTTCTGCTCCTGCTTCTTCTAATTGTTTTTTAAGATTTTCAGCTTCATCTTTTGGAACACCTTCTTTTATTGGAGCAGGTGCAGAATCGACAACACCTTTAGCTTCTTTAAGCCCTAAGCCGGTCAATTCTTTAACAAGTTTAACAACTTGAAGTTTAGCCCCACCTGGTGATTTTAAGATGACATCAAATTCTGTTTTCTCTTCTGCAACTGCTTCTCCACCACCTGCGGCAGGACCTGCAACTGCTACTGCAGCAGCAGCTGGTTCAATCCCATATTCTTCCTTCAGTATATCAGCTAATTCATTTACCTCTTTTACGGTTAAATTAACCAATTGTTCTGCAAAAGCTTTTAAATCTGCCATTTTTTTCTATTTTTAATTGTTGTTGATAAATTCAAATTTCTCTAAATACACGGATTATTCTTTTTCTGACAGGGTTTTCAATATCCCTGTAATTTTCTGACCACCTGATTGTAATGCTGAAACAACATTTTTAGCAGGAGACTGTAATAGTGCGATAACATCAGCAACGAGCTCTTCTTTAGATTTAAGATTCGCTAAAGCATCAAGCATTTCATCGCCAATGTAGATGGATTCTTCTACGTAAGCTGCTTTTAACAAAGGTTTCTCCTTATTTTTCCTAAACTCTTTTATAAGTTTAGCAGGAACATTACCTGTTTCGCAAAACATTACGGAAGTGTTTTCTTTAAGTACCCCGTACAATTCATCAAAACTACCATTGCTTTTTTCAAGTGCATTTTTGATAAGGGTATTTTTCACCATCATCAACTTAATTTCATTCTCAAAACATTTACGTCTTAAACTGCTAGTATCAACAGCATTTAGCCCTGATATATCAGTTAAATAGAAATGAGTTGTCTTATTAAGTTGATCTGTTAAGTCTGCTATAATAGCATTTTTTTCTTCTCTATTTTTCATGATTCTGAAAAACTCTTTAATTATTCGTCAATAGCTTTGGCATCTAATTTGATACCAGGGCTCATGGTAGTTGATAAATAAACACTCCTAATATAGGTTCCTTTAGCGGCAGAAGGCTTTAGTTTATTGATAGTAGAGATAAACTCCTTTGTGTTATCAATAATTTTATCAGGGGTGAAAGATACTTTTCCAATAGAAGTATGCACGATACCAAATTTATCAACTTTAAAGTCAATTTTACCCTGCTTTACTTCTTTCACCGCTTTGCCTACATCCATGGTCACAGTTCCACTTTTTGGGTTTGGCATAAGTCCCCGAGGACCTAATATCCTACCTAAAGCTCCAACTTTGGCCATAACAGGAGGCATGGTAATAATTACATCGACCTCTGTCCATCCACCCTTAATTTTCTCGATATACTCATCAAGTCCAACGAAATCAGCACCAGCATCCTTCGCCTCTTTTTCTTTATCGGGTGTACATAAGGCCAATACACGTATTTCTTTACCTGTACCATGAGGTAAAGTAACTACTCCACGAACCATTTGGTTAGCTTTCCTGGGGTCAACACCTAAGCGTACATCAATATCAACAGAAGCATCAAATTTCTCATAAGAAATTTCTTTAACCAATTTAGCTGCTTCTGATAATTTGTACGCCTTTTCCCCGTCTATTTTTTGTGCAGCTAACTTTTTGTTTTTCGTCAGTTTACCCATTGTTCCAATACAAATTAAATAATTATTAAAATGGAGATCCCCCTTTAACCGTGATTCCCATACTACGGGCAGTACCAGCAACCATTTTCATGGCTGATTCTACTGTAAAAGCGTTAAGATCGCTCATTTTTTCTTCGGCAATCTTTCTCACTTGATCCCAAGTGACAGCTGATACTTTAACC
Source organism: uncultured Bacteroidales bacterium (assembly GCA_964582245.1). Classification (GTDB taxonomy): domain Bacteria; phylum Bacteroidota; class Bacteroidia; order Bacteroidales; family CAZOSQ01; genus CAZOSQ01. The sequence continues at coordinate 7,283 of CAZOSQ010000103.1, forward strand.
CGGTTTGGTTCGGAAGAACCTGATTTAAGTTTGGTAGCCTCCAATAATTGTACTGCAACAGGAGGTGATTTTACTATAAAGTCAAAAGACTTATCTGCATACACAGTGATAACAACAGGCAATAATTTTCCTGCCTTATCTTGTGTACGCCCGTTAAACTGCTTACAAAACTCCATTATATTAACCCCTTTTGAACCTAAAGCTGGTCCAACAGGGGGCGACGGGTTAGCAGCACCACCTCTTATTTGCAATTTAATCAAACCTTGTACTTCTTTAGCCATTTTTCGACAATTATCGGTTATTAAACTCTAGCAAAAGATGGAAGCAAACACATTTCGAGAGGTAACATGTTCTCTTTTGCATTATTATTAATTTTCTTTTTCAACCTGCATAAAGCTTAGTTCCAGAGGCGTTTTCCTGCCAAAAATTTTAACCATCACTTTCAGCTTTTTCTTTTCTTCATTCACCTCTTCAATAATTCCTGTAAAACTATTGAAAGGACCATCAATTACTTTTACAGATTCTCCCACGTAAAATGGAACATTTAATTCTTCGTCACTTGTAGCCAATTCATCCACTTTTCCTAAGATTCTTTTTACTTCGGAAAGTCTAAGTGGAGTGGGATCTTCATTTCCTTTTGCCCCCAAAAAACCCATGACATTAGGTATATTCCTAAGTATATGGGGGATTTCACCAACTAATACAGCTTCAATCATAATATATCCCGGGAAAAAGTTTCTTTCCTTGCTAATTTTTTTCCCGTTTCTAATTTGATATACCTTCTCTGTTGGGATTAAAACCTGTGAAATATATTCTTGTAAATTTAATCTCTGTATTTCACTATCAATATATTCCTTTACTTTTTTCTCTTTTCCACCAATTGCCCGAAGCACGTACCATTTTTTTTCCTGGTCACCCATCACCTAACACATTTAATTAATAAAATAAATTATAAAGGAAACCCATCAAGTTCTTAAAACTAAAATCCATGAAAAACACGATGAAAGCAATGATAAACGATGCTATCATTACGACAATCGCACTACTGTATAGTTCAGACCACTTTGGCCATGTAACTTTATGTACTAATTCATTATACGCATCTTCAAAATAAGCAAATAGTCGCATATTTATTATTTTTTATTTTGCACGGGAGGAGAGGCTCGAACTCCCGACACCTGGTTTTGGAGACCAGTGCTCTACCAACTGAGCTACACCCGTGTAAAGAAAATAGAGTTCACGGTTTTATATAACCCTGAACTCTTAGAAATATTATTTTTTTTCAAGAAAATTAGTCAACTATTTGAGTTACCTGACCGGCACCAACAGTACGTCCACCTTCTCTAATAGCAAATCTCAAACCTTGATTGATAGCTACAGGATAGATAAGTTCTACTTCTACTGTTACGTTATCACCAGGCATTACCATTTCAGTTCCCTCGGGAAGTTTAACTTCACCGGTTACATCCAAAGTTCTTAAGTAAAATTGAGGACGATACTTATTGTGGAAAGGAGTGTGACGTCCACCTTCTTCTTTTTTCAAAACGTATACCTCGGCTTTAAACTTAGTATGAGGAGTAATTGAACCTGACTTAGCCAATACCATACCTCTGTTCACTTCTTTTTTATCAACACCTCTTAATAAGAGACCAACATTGTCTCCAGCTTCGCCCCTATCAAGAATCTTATTGAACATTTCAACACCGGTACATACTGTTTTCTTACTTTCAGAACCCAAACCGATAATTTCAATTTCATCACCAGTATTGATAACACCAGTTTCAATTCTACCTGTCGTTACAGTACCGCGTCCAGTAATTGAAAATATATCTTCGATTGGCATCAAGAAAGGCTTTTCAACATCCCTTGGAGGAAGTGGTATATAAGTATCTACAGATTCCATCAATTCCAATACCTTTTCTTCCCATTTTGCTTCACCATTTAAAGCTCCTAAAGCAGAACCTTTTATTACCGGGGTATTATCTCCATCAGATTCGTAAAAATCCAGAAGTTCCCTAACTTCCATTTCCACAAGTTCCAACATTTCTTCATCGTCAACCATATCAACTTTGTTCAGGAAAACAACTATTTTAGGAACATTTACCTGGCGGGCTAAAAGAATATGCTCCCTTGTTTGCGGCATAGGTCCGTCTGTAGCAGCTACCACGATAATAGCACCATCCATTTGAGCGGCACCAGTAACCATGTTTTTCACATAATCAGCGTGTCCCGGACAATCTACGTGAGCATAATGTCTATTTCCTGTTTCATATTCAACGTGAGCCGTATTAATTGTAATACCTCTTTCCTTTTCTTCAGGAGCATTGTCAATAGAATCAAAAGATCTTACTTTAGACAATCCTGCTTTTGCTAACACGGTGGTAATGGCGGCCGTTAAAGTGGTTTTACCATGGTCCACGTGCCCAATAGTACCAATATTAACATGAGGTTTCGACCTCTCGAATTTTTCTTTAGCCATAATTTATAAACTATTAATTATTTTTATTAATAAATTACTTATTTTTCTATTTAGATAAAAAATATTCATTATAAAAGTTAATGTCCTTTCCAAGTATCCCCGGAAC
>CAZOSQ010000104.1:0-9741 GCA_964582245.1 uncultured Bacteroidales bacterium
CCCGGGGCAATGAAATATTTAATGATTTATAAGAGGTGCATACCAATCCTGAGCAAGCCAGTCCTTTCCTAGTGGTTCCCCCGTACAAATAAGGTGTTCCAACGTATGAGCGGGCCGTGGAAATAATTTTATCCGCTTTATAATCATTAACTTTAGTTTGTCGGGTGGAAGAACATCCTGCAGATAAGAAAATGATGCACCCGAAAGCGAAAAGCAAGAAAATATGATACCTATTGTCTATTTTTTTTACCATTCAATAAAGATAATAAAAAGATTAAAAAAATTCAATGCAATAATCATTGAATGATTAAGGAAATTCATACTTGAGCATATAGTATTCCAAACCGATATTTAAAGGATGATATTACAATATGAAGGTGTAATACTCGGTAATATCACAGGTTTAATATTTGCTGTGTTGACGGTTCATGCAAAATAGGGGCAAGATGCGTGATTTTTTTTCCAATGCAATTATTCCAAACAACTAGTAGAAATAAAATGTTAGTCTATATAAGAAACAGTTTATAGAAATCTAATTTGTATGACATATAATATACGAGATTTAGGAGTAATTAGTGACCGGAGAAGTGGGGCGTTAATTGACAGGCAGGGAAATATTTGTTGGTTTTGTCCTAAACGTTTTGACGAAGCATCCATATTTGCATCTTTGTTGGACAAAGAAAAAGGAGGGGAGTGGACTTTTATATTGGATTCTAATTATCAAGTTGAACGAAAGTATATTGGAACCAGCAGCATCTTGGAATCAACCTTTTTTTCGGGTGATGATTCCTTTATCGTGCAAGATTGGATGCCACTTGACAATCATTTCTCAGGTATTTGCAGGTTATTTTCTTCTTCTTCTCGTCAAAGAATTAACTTGATTAGACCTGCCCCGGGATACGGTGAAGAGGATTTGAAATTTGTAGCCTTGGATGATCATAAAGTGTCAATTAACCAAGAACATCATGTTTTATCTTCCCATGTGATTTATTTGGAGGGGGATAAAATAAAAATCACTATTCCCCCGGGGGAACAAGCTTGGGTGGTTTTTGCTGATCAACCTCTCGATAGACTAAGTTTAAAAAACCTCCAAGATTCCTTGGCATCAACTAAAAAAAGTTGGGAAAATATTTATCCCGGAATCACTTATGAAGGCCCTTATGGAAAACAAGTTGTAGATTCTATAAGAGCTATTAGGCAATTGACTTATGGAGAAACAGGAGGTATTATTGCGGCATTAACCACTTCTTTACCAGAAGTGTTAGGTGGGGAAAGAAATTATGATTATAGGTATGTTTGGCTTAGGGACGCTTCCATGATCGTGAGTGCCTTGACTAGAGCGGGAACCAATGGAAGTGAAGAAAGAAATTTTTTGGATTTCATTTGCGCATCCAGGAAAAACATAAAAAATTATTCGACTACCCCATTTGTAACCATAAATAAACATCCAGCTCCCCGTGAAAGATATTTGAAATTTTCAGGGTATAAAAATTCAACTCCCGCCCGGGTAGGAAATAATGCAAACTTGCAGTTGCAGTTAGATGCAGGTGCAAATGTTTTGTTAGCAGCCAAATTGATTTATGAGCATTTTAATATACGAGACCATTGGGAAACCATTGAAGAAATTGCAGATTTCTTGGTGGAAAATTGGGATAAGGATGATCATGGGATTTGGGAAGAGGAAATTGCCCGACAATTTACTTCCAGCAAAGTAATTATGACTGTTGCATTAGAATTTATCTCGAAACATTCAAAAGACAATAAGCAAAAAGAGAGATGGATCAATACTGCTGCACGAATCAGGGAATTTATCAAAAAAGAATGTACGACCTCTTTTGGGGCATATGCCGTTTATCGTGGTAGTGATGAGGTTGATATTGCAGCGGCATTATTCCCGGAGTGGGCATTTTGTGATCCAAAATCTGAAGAAATGATACGTACAATAGATGAACTGGAAAAAAAATTCTGTGAGAATGATTTATTTTACAGGAATCTATTGTTATTTGATGAAAGAAAAGAAGGGGCATTTTTAGCAGGAAATTTTTGGATGGCACAGTACTGGATAATGATGAAAAATTATGAAAAAAGCAAACGTTATATTGAAGCGGCTTTAGCGTGCCAAAATGATTTAGGACTGTTTTCCGAGGAGGCTGATCCTAATACTGGAACATTACTTGGTAATTTTCCCCAGAGTTTTGTTCATGCTTCATTAATTGGAGCAGTCATTGATTTTAAAAACACATTTTCTTAGTAAATATCTTCATAACTAATTACATATTAAGGATTACACAGGTTGGCCATGTTTGTAGTTTGTAATTTTATTTAAAGATTCCCATTAACATTAATCTTTTGAGGTTGAGTATATTCATCTACATTGTCTTGTATTTTCCATATGAAAAGAAATTTACAAAAAACAATATTTTCATATTTTTTTGAAAATCAGTATGATTTGATAAAGACATAAATTGGCATATTATTGTAAATAACATTTGTAAATATTAATCAAGAAATTGACAGGCAAAAAGAAAGAGTAGAGAGGTAAGTAGAGTGGGTGAGAAAGTCCTGTTTTAATATCCGCTGGTAGTGGGAAGAGGCGAAGGAACGTGGCGAAGCTACCTGTGGATTTATTTTTTAAACATTAAAAGAAAAAAACAAATGGGTGAAAGAATAAATTTAAATAAAGCAACTAAAGATGAATTGGTAAACAAGGTGGGTATTGGTGAAGTGGAAGCAAGTTATATAATGGATTACCGGGATAGTCATGGCTCCATATTAAGTTATGATGAATTAAAAAGCATAAAAAGTATCACGGATACCTTGGCAGAGGATATAGAATTTAAGACCGAGTTATAAGATTAAAAGTTGTTAACCATGTTTATTTAAAACGGTAAAATTTTTTAATTCCACTGTTGTGAATTAACCTATTTACCAGGGAAATATGTATAATCATCACGTTTATATTAATTTCCTGGTAAATAGGTAATGTTTTTTTTCTACTAAATAAATATAAATGCTTATATTTGCATCCCAAAAATAAAGTTGGTGAAACGGACTCGTAGCTCAATTGGATAGAGCGTCTGACTACGGATCAGAAGGTTGGGGGTTCGATTCCTCCCGAGTTCACCACAAATAAAACGGTTGCTGTTTTCAAAAGGCAACCGTTTTTATTTGCAGAAATTTCGTAGAATTACCATTTCTAAGGATATTTTCATCTTACTAATATCCTTTCATTGGAATGTCATTTTTCCTGATAAGAGGGAGGATTCCTGTAACTTATTAAATTTTGATGCGTAATTAAAATAAAAAGATTGTCATGAAAAAATTTATACCCCATCAAAATGATGAATTACCCGAGGAGGTAGTGCAAATAGTTTGGATGAATTAATTAAAGGAATATAATTTTTTGTATTTATCGCAATAAGATATCCACTCTTACAACTAAAATTGTTATATTAAATTAGATAGAACTTGTGTTTTATCTTCATCTTGAAATATAAAAAAATCCCTTTTCAAATTCTTCTCGAGATTTTTATGAAATAAATCCGTGTTATAATTGAAGAAAATAGCTATCTCTTCGTGATAAAATAACGATGAAATCTAATCATAATATCTCGACAAGGTAAGATATAGATTTGATCATCATATAGAATTAATCATAGAGTAGATGATTGACTTTTGATAACAGTAATTCTATATTAATGGGTTTACTTATATAATCCGAACTTCCCACTTGAAAACATTTATTTTTATTATCATTATCCGTAAATGCAGTTTGCACGATAACAGGTATCCTGGGATTTATTTTTTTTATTTCTTTTATTGCGGTAATACCGTCTATACCCGGTAATTTTATGTCCATGAGAATTAAGTCAATTTTATTAATTGATTTGCATAATTCGATGGCTTGTTCACCAGTAAATGCCTTGATGGATTTAACTTGTGTTTCTTGCATGATGGCTTCTAAAAACAACTGGTTTACTTCTTCATCTTCCACGATGAGTATTACTTTGTCTTTCCAATTGTAGGTATTTTTTTGTTCAGGCGGTGTGACTTTTTTAATTTTTCTTTCTTCCCCTAAAGGAATTGAAAAGTGAAAAGTTGAGCCTTCACCGGGATTAGAATCTACCCATATTTTCCCATCCATTGAGTCAACAACTCCTTTTGAAAGCATTAATCCTAAACCAAGCCCTTTAAAATGTTTATTAAAAGAATCACCAGTTTTGCTGAACCAGTCGAAGATGTTTTTTTGTTCTTCTTTATCCAGCCCTGTACCAGTATCTTTCATGAAAAACTTGATGGTGTTTTTTTCTTCTATATATTCATACCCGTATTCTATTGAACCTTTGCTGGTAAATTTGATGGCATTACTGAAAAGATTTGCCAGTACTTGCTGTATTCTACCCTGATCACTATAAATTTTAAATTCGCCAGTATCCATTTGATTCGAAAAAATCAATTCCACGTGTTCTTTTCCTTTTTCTTTTATCACGTGCTTAAACTGCATAAAAATTTCTTTAAGGAATTTATTGACATCAAAATGGGTTTTGTTTATATCAAGTTTTCCTTCACTATAGCTCGAAACTTCAGCAATATCATCGACAAGTTTCAGGAGAAAGTTTCCATTTGAATTGATAATTCTTAGGTAGTTTTGTTTCTTTTCAGGAGTAATGTCATGCATGTTCAAGAGTTCAGTAAATCCCATGATGGCATTTAAAGGTCTTCTAATTTCATGCGACAGATTTCGCAGAAAAGTTGATTTAATTTTATCGACTACCGCGGCATTTTCCCTGGTTTTTTCCTTGATTTTTTCTTTTTCTTCTTCTAAAAATCCTGTAATATCTTGGAAAATTCCCGTCCAATATTCTTTTTCTTTTCGGGCGACAAAATACATTATACGTTGTTGCTTGGAATCCCCTTCCAACTTGTAGATTTTAAACCGGGTTTTTAAATTCTCACTGTTCTCAAAAGTTGAAAAAATTTGTTCTACTTTATTCCTGTCTCCCGGAATTATCTTTTGGATTAATTCATGGATAGGTATAACCAATCCGTCCTTTGTTTCAAACCCTAGTATTACGCATGCTTCTCGTGATAAAATAAACGTTTTGTTTTGAAAGTCGAGAATGCAGCTACCAGAACCGGAAATGTTTAGGGCATTCTTGTAATGGGTTGTATCAAGTTTATTTTTACGTGTTTCTATATCTTTTTCTAAGTTACTCATCTAGTTATAAGTTTAACCAAAATTATTGCATAAAACTAAAATAATTCAACCTCCACGTTTTGTATAAAAGCAGTGAATGTATGTTCACCATCCACGGTTGCATCAGAAAGAAGAAACAAAACATTAACTTCTTCGCCATCAGGTTTTTTTATTTTTACTTCTTTTCTCTGACCAATGATTTTATTTTCCCCGGGTTCAACATATTTTTTAACGAACTCGTCGTCTTTTATTGTTTCCTTGGAAAATAAAGTTGATATATTCCTGCCGAGTATATTTTTCCTAGGAATTCCCCATAAATCTTCAGCTGCTTTATTGAAAAATTCCACCAGGCCGTATTCATTTGTTGTCACGATCGCATCCAAGGCTCCCTCTAAAGTTCTTTCATTCCTGATTTTTATTTTTTCAATTTCTTTGAATTGTTCAGCCATTTCTTGTTTTACTTTTTCGAGTTGTTTTTGAAGGTTTACTCCAGCATGGCGCAATTTTTCTTCTTGGTTTTTAAGCTTTTCTGCTTGTTTTTTGGTTTCAAATTCCATCTTTTTCTGTTTCGTAATATCGTAACCAATATATATAATTTTGGCTACTTCACCATACATATCATTAACAGCAGAAAAAGAAACACTAAACCATTTTTCTTCATTATCCCGGCAACACATTTTTAATTGCCCCTGGAAGGGAATTCCGGAAATAATCTCTTTCCATTTTTCCCTGAAAAAGTTCCAATCCATTTTATCAAGGAAATCATACAAGGTTTTTTGTTTGGCTTCTTCATTCGAATACCCCAATATTTCATGGAATTTTTTATTGCTTTCCAGGATATTTCCATCTGGTGAATAAATTACCTTGATAACAGAATGATTTAGGGCTTGTATTTGTCCTTCAAAATCCAGGCTTTGTTTCTTCTGATCCGTGGTGTCTATTGCCAAGAACAATATTTTTTCAACGGAACCATCTTCTTTCCTCACGCAGGTATAGGTTGCCATGGTCCAAAGGTCTTGCCCCTGTTTTGTCATGTGTTTCATGTAACCCTCAAAATGTCTTCCTCCCTTGGCTAAATTATCCCATATGTCATCAAACCAATCCCGGTCTTTCGGGTTGATAAACATGGAAATATGCTTTCCTTCCACTTCTTCATTTCCTTGATATCCAAGTTTTTTCAAGAATTTGGTATTGGCATATATCAAGGTGCCATCTTTATCATATTCTGCTCTTATAAGTGTATGGTTTACTGAATTAGTAAAACTGATGAATTTTTGGCTTTGCCTGGTTGCTTCTTCTTGAGTTGCCTGTAATTCTTCCATGTTTTGTCTCATTTGTTCTTCCTGTGATGCCAATGCTTCTGCTTGTTCACGGGATTCTTTTAGCAACATGGAAGTTTTTAGGTTTATTTTAACCGATGAAATGGTAGTGGCAATATTTTCGGCAACCTTTTCGACAAATTCAATTTCAAATTGTTTAAATTCATAAAAAGAGGCCAATTCTATAACACCATAAAGTTCTTCGTTCACGATTAATGGAACAATAAGAATACTTTTTGGATTTGCTTTTCCCAATCCGCTGGTAATATTTATATAACTTTGGGGTATTTCTGTCAAGTAAATGGTTTTCTTTTCCAAGGCACAAGTTCCAATTAATCCCTCTCCCCATTCTAATTTCTTATCAGCAAATTTTTTCCTGTCATAAGCATAGCAGGCTGTAAGTTCAAAATGTTTTGGATTCTCTTGCTCCTCTTCGTTGAGTATAAAAAAACCTCCTTGGTTGGCATTTAGGTATTTAACAAGGTTGCTGATAACTTTATAGGACAAGTTTTCCATGCTATCATAATCACTTCTCAATACATCGCCAAATTTTGCTAAACCTTCAGATATCCAATGTCTTTGTTCATCTTCTTTTCTTCTCTCACTTTCACTTTTTTTATTTTCTTTTATGGTATTTTGAAGTTTTAGCAAGGTTTGCATTAAAAGATCGTCTTCATTATCTAAGTCTATATTGGCTTCAATTTTTTGGTTGATAAGTTCCTGTAGAAAAGACATGACTTTTTCTGTTCTTATCTTATCTTTCTCAATGATAGCTTGTTGTTTGTCGGAGGAGTTTTGAATGAATCGACCATTTAAATACCCAAGGAATAAAAGGAGAAATGGAGATGAACTCACGAGCCAGAAAACAGGATTGGCCTTGTATACCTCTGAAATGCCCATGAGGGTAAATGGCAGGTCTCTTGAAAAAATATCAAAGGACAGTGCAGCTAATATAATAAAAAGTCCAAGGGCAAAACCACCGAAACTAAATTTAAATATGTTATTGTTTGATGAATCCATTCTCCACTTTTTTTGTGCGTTATTCCTCCAATAACTATAACTAATTAAGTATTATTGAAAGAATGTAAATTAAAAATATATAAATTTATTTAAAAATAAACTTATATCTTAATAGTTAATTATAAAATTAATTGTTTCAAGTTGTTTAAATTTCTATTTACAAGGTTTTTACGTGAAAATTGTTAATATGGGCTTAAATGGATAAAAACCTGGTATTATTTCTTTTTTACAGGCAAAATTAGAAAATAGTTACATGTTTTATCGATTATGTATAGGTGAAGGTAAAAATATTTTAGTTTAGAAAATCACATTATTTTTTACCGGGTAATACATAAACTAATTTATATCCATTCTGAATACATGGTTGAAAATGCCAGGTATTTCTTGATTAGGAATAATTTTTACCAGTTACATGGACTTATCAATAGCGGGTTCAAGCAAATAAATGATGAACCGCGGATGCAACATACTGGTAAATAATCGTGATAGATAAGAAGAATAAGGAAAATAAAAGGATTAGGTTTAAAGTCAAAAGTATCTTATTTTAAAAAACTTTGTTATCTCAGGATCTTTAGGGTTTATAAAAGATGCGCTTACCCGAAGTATCTTATTGGGAGAATCCTAGATGGTATGGCTCTTGTTAATGACCCTTGATGCTATTTTATCCAATGGCAATACTTCATGTGTAGCATTTATTTTTATGGCTTCATTGGGCATCCCGAATACCACGCTGGTTTTTTCATCTTGTGCAATTGTAAATGCCCCGGCATCCTTCATTTCAAGAAGCCCCTTAGCCCCATCATCTCCCATACCGGTCATGATGACCCCTATAGCATTTTTACCGGCGTAACGAGCCGTTGACCTGAATAACACATCCACTGAAGGCCGGTGCCGGTTGACTAATGGGCCGTCTTTAATTTCAATAAAATATTTAGCGCCACTTCTTTTAAGCAACATGTGATGATTCCCGGGGGCAATTAATGCACGTCCGCGTATTACGGAATCACCATTTTCAGCTTCTTTTACTGTAATCCTACAAATTTCATTGAGCCTATTGGCAAAAGACCGTGTAAAATGTTCAGGCATATGTTGAACTATCACTATTCCCGGGGAATCCAAGGGTAATTCTTGCAAGAAAAATTGAATAGCATCTGTTCCCCCCGTGGAAGCTCCAACCGCAATAACTATATCAGTAGTTTTGATCATACTAAGGTTATTGCTTTTAGCAATAATGGCATCAGCTGTATATTTAGGTTCCACGGCAATAGGTCTAATTTCCTTAATCTTGTTAATTTTTTTAATTCGTGCTTGTGCTGCAGCTTTTACGGCGTCACATAACCTAATTTTAGATTCATAAATAAACTGCTTGGTGTTCATCTGTGGCTTGGTTATGATATCCATGGCCCCATACTCTAAGGCTTTAATACCTGTTTCTGTACCAGTACTGGTTAGACTGGATATAATTACGACTGGTATAGGATGCTGGGTCATAATTTTTTTCAGGAAAGTTAATCCATCCATCCGGGGCATCTCTATATCAAGAGTTATCACGTCTGGAACTTCTTTTTTTATTTTGTTTGCAGCGTGATAAGGGTCAGCGGCAACCCCGATTACTTCGATTTGACTGTCGGAAGATAAAATTTCCGCCAGTGTCTGTCTCACCACGGCAGAATCGTCAACTATTAGTACCCTAATTTTATTCATAGACATGATTATGTTCCCGACTGTTTATTAATAGATTGGTTAAGAATAATGTTAGGTTGCTTTTGGATATATTTCATTTTTACTTCACCAGTTTTGGTATTGAATTGTATTTTCCGGCCTAGTTTTCCCCCAACACTCGATGCAACGATATGTATTCCCAATTCTTTTAGATTTTCTAAAGCTACTTCTATATGGCGATTTCCAATATGGAAATTAGCTATGTTGGTTTCAATTACTTCGCCTCCGCCAAATATTTTTGCTATTATGTTATGTTTCATGGATCCGAGAGTTAACATTTTATTCAATAATTTTTCTATGGCAATATTGCCATACTTGGGAGAAGCTAAACCCTCTCCATTCCACAAGGGTAACATGAAATGATTAATCCCCCCTGTTCTTATAACCGGATCAAACATGCATACTGAGACGCAAGAACCTAGTATAGTATTGATTATATAAGGTTGATTAGAAGCAAATAAAGCTGCTGGGTATAAATAATGA
>CAZOSQ010000105.1:0-9715 GCA_964582245.1 uncultured Bacteroidales bacterium
AGATTAAATAGTGATATTTCATTGATTTTATCATACTCAGTTTTTCCTTCTATATTCATACTGTTAATTATTTCTTGTATAGAAGAAGTATCCCTTTTACTGGTCAAGATATTATCATGACATTGTACATCAAGAAAGGGAATGCCTGAAATAAAAAATGAAATTATGAAAAAGATAAATGTCTTTTTGATAACTATTAAAATTATAAGGTTAAAATTAAATTCTTTTTATCTCATGATAAACCTGGTACAAATTTAATAAAAGTAAATGACCAAATTACAATTGAATTTTAAACTTTATGATTAATCTAGCTTTTGTTTTTAATTATTATTAATTAAGCTTTGATATACATAAACCTAGCAACCCATTGTTTGGTTCAAATACAAATCATCTTTTCTCCTGGATATGTTACTACCTAGGAGACTATTAAGGAGCGGTTAAAATAAATTTTCATAAGTCGCAGGATGTTAGTCACTAACAACTTAAATTGTATTATATTCATCAAACTTTGTTGATTAATCAACAAAGTTTGAATAAATTTTCATGTAATGGCAAAAGGTATTTTCAACCCTTGTTGATAGGTATTTTGAGAATATATAATTTTGAACTGGATTGTAAATACGAATTAGTCAAAATGATAATATTTTTTTCTACGAAACATTTTCATTGTATGACTTAGTATATTTTTTAGTGATAAATCAAATGCATAGAAATCATGAAAGTTCTGGGAGTTCAAATTAAAAATACATATTGGCATATTATTAAAAGTTTAATTATGAATTGGAAAAAACATGCCAGGTAACCATAAGTTGCTAGGTATTAACTTTCTTTAAATATGATAGAAATATTAGATCATATCATTGAAAATTAAAAATATTTCTGATGATAAGGATTTTAATGGTTATGATAATTATTCTAAATCTTTCAATAAATGCCCAGGATAAAACTTATAATAAAGATATTAATTATCCTCAAGTGATTAGATTTTTAAATGAATTAAAATCGACAGGGTACATAAAAGATTCGTCATTAGAATATTCGCTTGATCAAAAAGATGTACCAAGAGAACCAAATATATATGTTTCACCCGAAAATAAAGTATACGTGCAAAAGTCTAGACCATATTACCTTAAATTATCCACTTCACCAATTTCAGGGGAGGATAGTCAATTATTATCATGGTCACTGGATGGGAATTCTTCACACTCCTTTTTCTTTGACACGGAAGGATATAATACCATTAGAAGTCCTTGGGTCGTAAATCCCGAAACAAAAGAATATGTATATCCCAAGCAAGATGTTATTTTCGAGGTTTATGCTGATGGTAAACCACCGGTAACTTTTGTTGAATTCACATGTAAAAACTTATATGAAAATAAAAACCTTAAATATTTCGGTAGAGACCTTACTTTTAAATTAATATCTAAAGATGAAACTTCCGGGGTAAAAGATATTTTTTATAGCTTGGATGCCCAATCAAAATATTATTCTTATGCCGGGAATGTTTCTTTGAAAAAGGAAAATGAATTTGTTTTAAGGTATTACGCCTGGGATTGTGTAGGTAATACAGAAACCGAGAAAAAGGAATCTTTTATTGTTGATTTGACCTCCCCCGAAACCAATATAGAAATACATGGATCCCATTTCAAGAATATTTTCAGTGCATTGACATCTTTAAGTATTAATAGCAATGATGCCCTCTCGGGAGTTAAGTTCACGAAATATTCAATTGACGGTGGGCCAGAAGTTTCCTATAATGAACCATTATATTTAAAATATTTAAAAGAAGGTCTACATTCTTTAAATTATTATTCCGTTGATAATGTGAATAATAAGGAGAATGTTTTAACATGGGATTTTGTCATGGATTATACTCCTCCTTCCATAAGCATGCAAGTATTGGGAGATTACTTCAAGAAAAATGACATTGAATACATATCAAGCCGGAGTTCCCTTGCATTTCAAGTATTTGATGAGATTGCAGGGGTGAGTAATATCCAATACCTGGTGAAAGGCCAGGATCCGGAATTTATTCCATATAGGGCACCCTTCATTGTTAATGGGAAAAATGGTGTGTATAGAATACAATATTTTGCAATTGATAATGTAAATAATAAAAGTGAATTAAAAAATAGATCTTTTTTTTTAGACAATGAACCACCAGTTACAGGCATAAATTTTGGGTCAAAATCATTTTTCTCACGAGATACTTTATATATATCCAAAAACACGAATATTACATTATTTACCAGGGATAATTATTCAGGGATAAGAGAAACATTTTATTCATTGAATGAAAAGGCACCCGAATTATATAAGGGTAAAATAGAAATTCAGGAAGAAGGGTTTCTAAAGATCTTTTTTAAATCAACTGATAATGTTGATAACGAGGAGCAAACCAAGGTAAGCGAAGTTTATGTCGATAATTCACCACCGGAAATTTACACGAATTTTAGCATTAAAGCCATTGGAAGCAAAGAAATGAATGGTAAAGCGGTGGATGTATATCCAAATTTCACCCATTTATATATTGGTGCAAATGATGAGCATTCGGGTGTAGGAAATATTCACTACTCGATTAATGATGGGCCTTTTGTATTATACATGGATCCTTACATGCTTGATGTACAGGGCGTGAGTGAATCGGTAGAAGAAAATAAATTTAAAATTAGAATAAAAGCTGAAGATAAATTGGGTAATTCTAAAAAGAGAACAATTGAATTTTATGTCAGTCATTATTAGGAAAGAGGGAAAGAAGACCATGAAGTTTAGCGGGTTAATGAAAGTTTTTTATAGTTTAACCCTTAGTTAACATTTCAAATGTTTGGCTTGTTTTCATTCCCGCTACTTCAGGTTTTCATTGTCCTCGAATAAAGACGATTTTTTTAAAAAAAGGTGCTTCTAAAGTAACCGATTATTAGTAGTCATCATCTAAAACCGGCCTCCGAGAGGATCCCGGTTTTTTTATTTCATGTGAAAACCTCATCCTTAAGAATAAATTAAAATGATAATACTGCCACAAAAGGAGAATGATTAATTTGAAACACGAAGTTTGAACGGGTGAAGGCTTCATCAAATTCACATCTTATAACCAAGCCCGGGTAACAATACTGTTTCATTTTTGCCAAGCAAACAGTTAAAGGGAAGAAATATCATCTGTGCAGGTTACTAACGTATAAGAGTAAATACTTTTTATTTCCTAATACTGATTCGGGTATAATTGCGCCACTTTCTTGATTAGAGTTGTTATTTATAACGACCAGCAGCGATGCCCACTATAATTTTTTTAATTAAAAATTAAATGTTTTGTATTTTAAGATAATTATGTTTGAAAAAGTAGTTCAAAATATTTTTTTATCATGAATGACTTTTTATAAAGTTTTGCACCTAAAAACTGGTATTTGTTTTGAATACTTTTCTCTAGATCACTTAACGCCATGGAGAGCAATTTAAGGTTCATAACGGTTTCGTATAATTCATTTATCTTATCAAGTTCTAGTTCTTTTGGAATTTTATGAGGCACTTTATTAGCTTCATAAAGGATATTAATAATAGCTTCCATTCTTTTCGTGCTGATAGAAGCCATATCTTTTCTTTCCCTGGGAGTAAGTTTAACATTCAAATTTAATGAAGTTTTAATTTGTTTTAACATGTGAATTGCTTCATCTATTTGATTATCATTAATTAAATGCTTTTCCATCTTTCGATTTCAATGTTGGTTATTAGTAATTAAAAACAGCAATTAAAACATAGTTTTGAAAAAAAAAATGTGGATTTCACTTCATGGGTTATCAACTGCAAATTTAGCAATACTTTTCATGCTATCCAAGAGGTTAGCTATAATCTGGCTTTTTTTTACCACTAAGTTACTTCCTATATTCGTTTGGTTAATCAAGATAAATAATTAAACAAAACCTATGGATCTTAGTTATCATCCAAGGTAACTGTTTGCCATGAACTGCATGAAAACTTTCCGAATAGGGTATTCTTAAGGGGCTAATCTATGAATTTCCCAATTATCCTTTTCTTTCTTGATGTATTCGATTCTATCGTGCAACCTATTTTCCCGACCTTGCCAAAATTCGAAAAGTACGGGAGTTAAAGCATAACCACCCCAGTAATCAGGCCTGTGGAGTGGTAAATCTTTATTCTTTTTCTTTGATAGGATTTCGTTAAATTCCTTTACCAGGTACTCATAAGAAGGAATTATTTGGCTTTGTGGAGAAATAATAGCTGATATTTTACTTTTCTCCGGGCGTGAATAAAAGTATTTATCACTTTCCTCGGGGAAAAGTGAATTCACGAATCCTTCTATGCGAACCTGTCTTTCTAAATCCGGCCAATAAAAGAGCATGGCAGCATTAGGGTTTTTATCAAGTTGATTTCCCTTTTTACTCTTGTAATTGGTAAAAAAAACGAATGAATTATCTTTCAGATCCTTTAGTAAAACTATCCTTGATGATGGCTTTCCTTCACTGGACACAGTAGATAAAGTCATTGCTGTAGCATCTGTAATTTCAGCTTGAATAGCTTCATTCAGCCAACTGGAAAATTGATGAAAAGGGTTGTTAAGAATTTTTTTATCAGGGAAACTTTGTAATTTATATTGTCTTCTTATTTTCTTTAGCATGTTGGTATTCAGTAATTATTGGATTATCATCTTGTTCTTCAATTTCGAGTTTTGCATTTTTGATGCTTGCATTTAGCTCGAAACCTATTAACAAGGAGGTTGCAATTAAGTTTAACCAAATCATGAGAACCATGATAGTACCAATAGAACCGAATAACTTATTGAATTGGCCAAACTGGTTGACATAGTAAGAAAATCCAAGAGTGGCAATAAAAATGAGAAATGTCGCTAAAGTAGAGCCAGGAGAGAATATTTTCCATTTTGTTTTCCTGGCTGGGGCAAAATAATAAAGAAAAGAAACCGTGAAGAATATAAGTAATAATATGATAAACCAGTTTCCTAATATGATCAAACTGTATGTTATACTGGATCTAAATATTTCCATTAAAGTAAGTTTGTAAACAAATATTTTTCCTAATATGATTAAAGTGATAGCGAATGTCAGCAAGCCTGTCATGAGAAAAACAAGGAGAGTTGAAATAAGTCTTCTTTCCAGGGGTGTTCGAGTTTCAATGGTATGATAAGTAGCATTAAATGCTTTTATTATACTGTTTAAACCATTGGTCGCAAAAAAAAGTGCAACAAGGAAACCAAACAGCTGAAGGCCGCTTCTTTTTTTTGCAAATATATCTTCCAGGCTTGATTCTAGTGCACCAAAAACATTCTTAGGCAACATGTTTTGAAAAAGTCCCATGAGTTCTTCTTGGAAATTATCAATAGGAATATAAGGAATTAAGGTGAAGAAGAAAATGATAGCAGGAAGAGATGCTAAAAAAAATTGAAAGGCTATGGATGAAGCCCTGGTCGTGATAGCTCCTTTTGACATTCCCTTGAAAAAATAATTAATAACATCATATAAGGAAACCTTATCAAAGCCAGGTAGGGAAATATTTTTTAGATTATCCCCCACTGCATGGATTCTATGGTCAAAAAATTTATATTCTCTTTTTCTTTTTTGTAAAATCATATGAATTATTCAAGCCCTTTAAATATCAGCTTTGAGACTAAGATCTAGGCTGTTCGCTTGGTGTGTAAGAGCCCCGACAGAAACAAAATCCACACCGCATTCTGCGTAAGGGCGAATGGTTTTTAAATTTATTCCACCAGATGATTCAGTTTCATATTGTCCATTGATTAAATCAACAGCCGTTTTGGTTTCTTTTAAAGAAAAATTATCGAGCATGATCCTATGAATTCCACCTATAACAAGGATTTTTTCCACGTCATCAAGTGATCGTGCTTCAATTTCTATGAATAATTTCTTGTTTTTTTCTTCAAGATATTCATGTACCTTTTCAATAGCTTGTTTTATACCTCCGGCAAAATCAATATGATTGTCTTTTAACAAAATCATATCATAGAGACCGAATCGATGATTGACTCCGCCTCCAATCCTTACAGCTTCTTTTTCAAGGAAACGCAGGCCTGGGGAAGTTTTTCGAGTATCTAATACCCTTGTTTTCAAACCTATTAGTTGTTTGGTATATTCCCTGGTACTTGTGGCTATTCCACTCATACGTTGCATTATATTCAATACCAACCGTTCTGCCATTAAAATATCTATTACCTTGCCTTCCACCCTGAAAGGAATATCGCCTACTTTTATGGCTTGCCCATCATCCATTAAAGGTTTAAATTCAAGGCTATTGTTAAATTTTTTAAATATCTCCTTGGCAACCCTCATACCTGCCAATATACCATCTTGTTTCACGAGGAGATATGATTCCCCATTTTTTTCATGGGGAATAGAAGATAAGGAAGTATGATCACCATCACCTATATCTTCTTTTATGGCTATATCTAAAAGAGAGTTTAACATATTACTATACATCATTGTCTTTTTCAATTCTCATTTGATGAATCATCGAATTTTTTGACAAAAATATAGTGATTCTAAAAGTATTTGAAGAAGATTTTAATTTTCCAATTGCATATTGAGAAACTTCTTTTCCCCCTTCATGAATAATAATGAAGCTTTCCGGCGGATATTTCCTGAAAAAATCTTTTAGAATTTGTTCAGCTTGAGATTTACTATAGATATGTTCATCATCCAAAATGACCAATTCTATGCTAGAATTAAAAAATGAAGCTAATTCGGCTGCATTTCCTTGTTTAATAGCTGTTTGAATTCTATCCGGGAAAGTGAAAGAATTTCCAATCGAAAAAAGACTTGTGTGCAAAATAAAAAGAGGGACTAATATGAATTTGAGATGGTTCATTATTTCAAATTTAATTAAATATTAATTGAATGATCCTTTGCAACAATGGAGTATTTATCTTTAACTTATCAAAAATCACGCCATCTAATTTTTTGTTCAATATCTGCAAGATAAGAAAAAAATATTAAAAAATTACTAGTGGTTTTTTAAAAATGTGTTGGCCCTTTTATGTATTACAATTTTTTTACTTAAAAAGATTCCTTAACAAATTTTAATATTTTCTATACCTGAAGGAATCTATAGAAATAATTACAAGGAGGTTTATTAAAAACTGGTTTTATTAGTATATTTAAATATATTTGTAGGAATATATACCAAGTCCTACTTGTCCAAGTAAGGCTTGGTAAAAATTATTTAGGATAAAAGTTTATGTCCATTTTTTTTTCAAATCTCTAAGCGATTCTTATGAAGTTTATTTTACTTTCAATTGGTAAAACAACCCGTAAATACCTGGAAGAAGGTATCGCTGAATATGAAAAACGAATAAAGAAATATTTACCTTTCGGGATTGAGGTTTTGAAGCCTCCCAAGATAAGAAGAAACACATCATCTTCCTTAATCAAAGAGGAAGAAGGTAAAGCCATTTTAAAATATACCGGGGAAAATGATTTTATTATCTTGCTGGATGAAAAAGGTACTGAATATTCCTCGGTTGAATTCTCTAATTTCCTTCAGGAACAAATGTCTTCTTCATGGAAAAACATTGTTTTTATTACTGGAGGAGCTTATGGCTTTTCAGATGAGATTTACAAGAAGGCAAATAAAAAAATTTCTTTATCTAAAATGACATTTTCCCATCAATTGGTTCGTTTAATATTTGCAGAACAATTATATCGTGCATTGACAATTTGGAAGGGTGAGCCTTACCATCATGAGTAATTTTTTTTTTATGATAATCATGCATGAATATTAAAAGGATAAAAACATCTTGAAAAAGATAGAAAATATTTATTTGTTGGTGCTTTCCATCGTATTTCTTCTCTTATTTTTTTTCTTGAACATGTTGAATGAAGAGGGAATGGAGTCGCGGGAAAAAATTGCAGGTTTTCAACGTCAGCTGCATACCAAGGAAAATAAACTCAATGAAATAATCAATCATTTACCGGGTTCTCTTCTTTTTGAAGATAACATTCAACAGTTGAATGATTACGTGGCACGCACTTTAGATAAACATGAAGAATTTTCAATATTTATTTTTCAAGATAATGAACCGTTTTATTGGAGCAACCACACCATACCGGTTACTGGTCCAGTTAAACCAGGTGCCATAAAACTTGGAAATACCTGGTATAGTGTAATCAGCAGGGCAAAAGGGGATTTTCAAATTGATGGTTATGTGAAAATTAAAAACAGTTATCCTTATGAAAATAGGTTTTTGAAAAATAATTATCAAAAGGATTTTTCCCTTCCCAAAGAAATGGAAATAATACCTGGTCAAGAGGGTGATAATTTTCCTGTATATAATTTCCAGGGTGATTTTCTTTTCACGATTCTACCAGGTGAAAATAATAACTATCAAGGATTCCCGGGGCGTCTAGCTTTAATTGCCTTGTCTTTAATATTTTTATTTGTTTTTCTATCTTCTTTTACCAAGAATTCTTCCCTCGAAAATAAGAATAAGAGGATTTTATTGGCTATCATGGTACTTTTAATGATGAGAATCCTAATAAATTATTTTCAAGTAAATGGATTGTTCAGGGATTACACCCTTTTTTCCCCTAAATTATATGCTGTTTCTATCTATTTATCCTCACTAGGAGATGTTCTGCTTGATACGATTTTCATTGTTTTTGCCATTTATTTGGTTGTGAGACATTTTAACTGGCCCACCCCGGGTAAAAATTGGATACTATTACTAAAGCAGTTGTTGTCTGTTTTATTTTTAGTGTTGTTTTTTATCTACCAGGTATTTTTATTTAGGAGTTTATTAATTAGTTCGAGCATAAATTTTGAGCCACATAAAGTTTTAGAACTTGATTTTTATAGTTTTACCGGGTTATTTATTGTTGCGCTTAATGCTATAGCTTTTCTACTTTTGGCGGAAAAGACAGTTGAACTTTTCCTGGGAAGAGGTATATTAAAGTTTCTACTGGTTTTGGTTTCAATTTCTTTACCGGTTTTAATTTTATCATTTATATGGTTGGATATACAGGTTATCACCATCATGTTCTATTTTAGCGTTGTTTTAATTGTTTTTTTCTTGTACAAGCGGAAGAAAAACATCTACCAGTTATCTTCAGTAGTAATAATCGTGATAATCTTTTCCCTGTTTACAGCCTGGTATATTTCAAACAAGACAAATGTAAAAGAAAGAAACGATCGTAAAGTTTTGGCGATTGGGTTAGCTACAGAACATGATCCTGTGGCAGAAATGTTATTGAAAGTATTGGAAAAAAAATTAAAAAATGATTCTATACTTTCTGAAATGATTTTGAACCCTTCATTCCCTTATGAAGAAATAAATAGTTACCTCCAGAAGAAATATTTTACAGGATACTGGGAAAAATATGATTTTCAAACTATAATTTGTAATCCTGCTGATTCAATATATATATCTCCCCCGGATGATAAATGGGTTCATTGTTATAACTTTTTTGATAACCTAATGATAAACGAAGGGGTGAAATTGGCTGAGTCTGATTTTTACTTCATTGATAATCTTAATGGTAGGATTAGTTATTTAGGAACTGTTAATTTTCTTGAAGATCCCGATTATTTACCCATAACACTTTTTATTGAACTGGATTCAAAGTTTTATACAAAGAGGCTGGGGTATCCTGAATTATTGTTGGATGAACGTCTAATCAATGAAGGAATCTTGGATGAATATTCTTATGCAAAATATAAAGAAGGATGGTTAGTTTCC
>CAZOSQ010000106.1:0-9650 GCA_964582245.1 uncultured Bacteroidales bacterium
AAAAATTGGTTTTGTTATGGCACATCAAATCATGGTTATGATTTTTTGGCGGGGCTCTTTGGGGAATTAATTTTTCAAGGATTACCCGAAGATATAAAATTGCGAAAAATCTATAACAGGAAAATATATAAAGGATTTGATTTAAATAAACACAAAACACCAGGCGGTAACATGCTATAAATCCAATAGCCGCCTTGGCTAGGTGGATAAGAATGCTGATGAATTAAATCGGACATCACTAAAAAAATCCCCGTGAGTCTGCCAACCCACTTAATCTAAATTCACGTGTCTTTCAGCGTGATAGGAAGATCGAACGAGTGGATCGCTTTCCACGTAACGAAATCCTTTGGACAAACCAATAGATTGAATTTAAAATGCAAGGTTCATTGTCTTGATATTATCAAGGTTTGGATTTTGTTTAAAAAAGGGGGTATAATAAAGTACAAACTTATTGTTAAAAGCAAACCATTAAAAACTGGAAATCAGCAGTAAAAACTTTTTTTTCTCATAAAAAAAGGGGAGTATAAAATGAAGTATACTCCCCCTGTTGGAAAAATATGTTTGATGGTTAATTCATTTCAACTATTTTTTCAATTATTCTTTGATTGTTTGCTTTCATTTCCAACAAGTAAATACCAGCTCCATATCCTAGCGATTTCGCATTAAATTGTAATTTATATTCCCCGGCTTGCTGGTATTTGCTCACCAGTCTTCCCACATGTCTACCCACCATATCAAGCACGTTTATTTCCACTTGGGCATCGCTTGCCAGCAAGTACTTAATATTAGTGGATCCACTGTATGGATTGGGATATACGCTTAACCTAGCATTATCTGCCAATTTTGTCCCTAAAAGACCTGTACCCTGCTGCCTATTATCTTCCAAGTTGGAAAGCGATCGGCTGAAAGGACCGGCGTTTGATTTCAATTTCCCATTAGGTATACAAGGATTTTTTAATACTCCCGCAACCCTATAATATTTTTTCATGCTTAATGCCTCCGGATCATTATCCGAGTTTGAATTTTCATTTCCGGCCACGGTATCAATGGGATGTAAGTCATCTAATTGATCCCCGCGATAAATTATATAACTTTCAAAAATATTAATGGTATCACCTTCAATCGAGTAATGTTTCCAACTTAAAGGAACACCTTCCTTGTTATCGTTATTCCCATATTGTAAATGAATGGTAGAGTGGTAATCAACATCACTCACTCTTGTCACGTTTCCGCATTTATCAATGGTTTCAAGTTTATAATAATGCACCCTCTTATTCGGTTCAGATAAACTATCCACGAATACGCTCAAATCATCATAAAGAACAGACCCGATTGAATCATATACATTGATTATATTACCTTGTTTCAATATGTTATATCTCACTGTCTTATGGTTCGGTGTTTTTTCCCATGTAATAAGGAATTTGCCGGTGGCGGTATCCATGGTTACCACGCAGATTTGCTCCCGGTAAGCCGAGGTGTCATATTTTAAAGTATAATCCACAATGCTGTCGCAACCAAAGGTAGAAGTATATTGAATATCCTCAACCACGAAATTATTTGTACTATAGTTTGTTCCGTTAATATTAACAAAAGTGCCTTCACAAAAATGAGTATCCACAGGAACATTATAATAGTGCGGGTGAACTTCGATTTCTAAGATAACCAGGCTATCAGGTCCATGTACAAGGTCATAAAAACCAGTTTCATAATAGTTTTGACCCGCATAATTAAAATTCTCTCCATTACAAATATCAGCATCTATTCTCGAAACTAAATCTTCAGGATTTATTACATTAATAGTTTTTATTGTAGCTTTAGTTTCACCACATGAGTTCGAGGATGTTACTGTTACCGTGTATTTGCCGCTTTCTGTGTATGTATGCGAGATAAATGTAAAAGAACCGTATGTTTTTACGGGGGGGGAACCATCCCCAAAATCCCATGTTGCCGATAAACCTCCATAACTAGAAAATTGTATTGGCATATTAACTTCAAATTGCTCATTAATAGTATTTATTACTATTTCAGGCAATGTAGCATTATCGACAATTTTCATAATTATAGTATCTGAAACCGTATTACCACAACCATTAGTAACGGATATAGCAGTTTTATAACTACCTTTTGATTGATAAACATGCTTGAAAATCAACTTTTTATAAGTTATACCCATGTATGAGATTTCCTGGACTACAGGTGAAGATGATGATGTTCCATCTCCAAAATCCCAGGATACATTAAAGTTATCTGTCGCTGGCAATAAAACGAAAGCCACGGTGTCACCTACACAGGCCTCTTCAGTGGACATATCATATACGTATTCTTGTAAATTGGGGTTTAATTCATCTTGAATTTTTACTGTTAATGGAATTAATGTATCATTCCCACATCCATTTGTCATTTGCAGGGTAGCCCCGTAATTCCCCAAATTAGTATAAGAATGAACCGATAGAAAATCACTTGAGACAGATCCGTCTCCAAAATTCCAAGAAACTTGGTTGATGTTTTCAGGATTGGCGTAAAAGAATATATCTTCCCCGGGACAAGCATATTCTGGAATTAACTGGTAACTGTTTCCAGTAACTTTTACCGGTAAATTGTTATTAATTTGTACGGTATCGGTAATTGTCATGCTATTTCCACATCCATTTTCAATCGTTAATGTTACAGGGTATTTTTCCTTCTTTCCTTCAAAAGAATGTTGTAAACGTTGTCCACTAGCAATATTACCATCACCAAATGTCCATATATATTTTTTTGCATTTTCGCGGCATTCAAAATTAACTTTTTGATTTGGGCATACTTCTTTTGGTTCAATTTCATAACTAACAGAAGAAAAAGTGATATCATTTTTCACGGTAATTTGTTTGTGAACCGTCGTGTCAAACCCGCATCCATTTGTTAATGTAAGGGATACATCGTAGGTACCGGCAGTACCAAATGATCTTTCGAATTCTTTTAGATTCGAGTTTATTCCACCACTAATTGACCAATGATAATGAACAGCTTCTTCATAAGTATAAAATCTAACATCTTCATTAGGGCATACCTCTGACGGTGAAACATTAAAACTTATATTTCCATTGTAATGAAGGTCATCTTGTATTTTAATGGTTTTATAAACCGTCGTATCATAACCACAAGCATTTGTCATTGTTAATGAAACATTATAAACACCAGGTGCATCATACTTATATCTAAAATATTTATTATTTCGGGTATACCCGTTATCCAAGTTCCAGGAAATAGATTCATAAAAATCACCCCAGATACTAAATCGTATTTCCTCTCCCGGGCAGGCAACATTAGGACTTATAGAGAAATTATCCGCCATGTCCGGGGTAATCTTGATATTGGTATCTACTATCACTGTATCATGAATTGTTGTATCATTTCCACACCCGTTTGTTAGAATTATACTTACAGGATATGTTCCTACATTATTATATTGATGCTTAAAATAATTATTCATTATTGTGTCGCCTTCTCCAATACTCCAAGCTGAACTAACAAATGCATCGCCCCAAACATTAAATCGAACTAGTTCACCGGGACAAATCTTTTTGGGGGTAATTTCATAATTAATATAATGATTTTCCTTAAATCCAAGATTGTCATTTACCAAGATCATACCTGTCAGGGTCGTATCAGCGCCACACGAATTCGTGATCGTCAGCTCGTAAATATTTTCCCCGGTAGAATTAAATAATATATCTCTAGGATATTTTTCATTCGAGGTTGTTCCATTTTTAAAATCCCAATAGTAACTTGCGGCATCATAATAATAAGCATAAAAATCTAAAGAGGTGCCGGGACATATTTCATCAGTACCATAATTACCAAAACTTATATATGAGTCAAATTCACAAGTTTCCTGGGAATAAAGCGGCTTGCTGAAAACCAATAAGAATAAAAAGGATATAAAAAAGTATATTTTTTTCATAGCTAGCATTTTAAATGGTATTTCCTAAAGTATATTATCTACATTGCAATATAATTAAAAAAGAAAATACTTTTATTATATTTTGATTATATATAAGTTATTTGTGATGAACGTGCTAAAACTTCTGGTGAATAATGAAGACTAGTTTAAATTATGTAAGATGAATGTTAAATTAATCTCATGGTGATGGTGGTATTAAGTACAAGCTGTTCTTCCAACACCCGGTGAGCATCAAGTAAATGGTTGCGGGGCCGGTTTCTAAAATTAAGTAAGTCCCGCTAGCAATAGCAATCAATAAGATAAAGCAATAAATTGTACAATGTACCCGTGGAAACGTAATCCTTTTCAATGACCTACAAATCTTAAAACCCTGTAATTTTCACTGTCGATCCCTTTTTTATAATCCACCAGATCATTCATAAAGTTTTTCATGGTATGAGCAAAGACTAAGCAAACAAGCAGATAGAGAAATTGATTATATTGAACGTGCCCGTGTTAAATATGCCATTAAGCCACCAATAAAACGAGATTGCCGTCATGATAAAAACAGCAGATCTCGAAACCACCAGTCATTTTTGAGATGATACCTAATTCTCTATTGACTTTTTGATGCTTCGAGAATCGTTCTGAGCGTTTTTAACCAAAATGATACTTTTTTTCATTGTTTTGAGTTTTCGCGGTAGTTGTTCACTAACTTTTGATGTTCACGTGTCTTTCAGCGTGATAGGAAGATCGAACGAGGGGGTCGCTTTCCACGTAACGAAATCCTTTGGACAAACCAATCTGCTTGTATTGTTGAAAAATTGCCGGTTTCACGTATTCCACCAGTTGTGCATGTCTCTCAGAAGGAGGAAGGTATTGACCAATGGTCAATACCTTGACCCCGGAAAGAAGCAAATCGTCCATCGTTTTAATTACTTCATCCTCGAACTCGCCCAATCCCAACATAAATCCACTTTTGGTGATAATTCCCGATTGGGAGATGTATTTTAAAGTAGCCAAACTCTTTTCGTAAGTAGCCAAACTTCTTACTTTCGGGCTAATTCTTTCCACGGTTTCGATGTTATGTGAGATTACCCCGGGTTTTTCATTAATAACCAGGTCAAGTAACTCGTGGTTGTTGTTAAAATCGGGTATCAAAACTTCCATGGTAGTTCCTGGGTTAACCTCTTTGATGGTTCGAATAGTTTTAGCCCAGAATGACGCCCCTTGATCTTCCAAATCATCCCGTGCAACTGAAGTAATGACACAATGTTTAAGTTTCAAGATTTTTATGGTTTCGGCTAACCTAGATGGTTCTTCCCAATCCACGGGGTCGGGCATCAATGCTTTCACGTAGCAGAACCGGCAGTTGCGGGTGCATTTGTCTCCTAGTATCATGAACGTGGCTGTCCCGGCACTCCAGCATTCACCCTTGTTGGGGCAATTTCCACTGCTGCATATCGTGTGCAAATCGTGTTCTTTAATTAAATTTTTAACCCTAGAATATTCATTTCCATGAGGTAGGGGGTTTTTCATCCACCTGGGTAATCGTGTCCGATCTGTTTTTATACTCATAATTTCATATCCGTGTTGATAACTGGATACTGAACAAAGCTTTTTTCATTTTGTTTACAGGTTTTACTTAAAAACATGAAAATTAGATATGGACGAGACAGCTACAAGCATAACAAATAAAACAAGGATTATTCGGGAAAAGAGGTACATAACGAATAATACGTTCGTGTTGAGGTTTGACCGGGGAGATTTGCAATTTAGGGCCGGGCAATATATTTCAGTCGGATTACAAGGTTCGCTCCATCACAGGGAGTATTCAATTTATAGCGGGGAACAGGATGATTACCTGGAAATACTTGTCAGGGAAGTGGCTGGTGGAAATGTTTCATGGCAGTTAAAAAACAGCGAACCGGGTATGACCATTGATGTACACGGACCTTTTGGTTTCATGATCATGAATGAAAAGGATATATTCTCCAAGAAATTTGTATTTGTTGCTACTGGCACGGGTATAGCACCTTTTCGCAGTTTTACCAGGTCTTACCCGGGTATGAATTACCTGTTGGTTCATGGCATTCGCAACAACAAGGAGTTTTATGATAAACAGGATTACGGGCAGGACAATTACTTGGCATGTGTTTCAGGAGAAACCAGTCATATGTACCAAGGCAGGGTTACCGATTATTTTCAAGAAAAAGGTTTGTCCCCGGATAGGGTTTATTACCTGTGTGGAAATAGCAGCATGATTTACGAGGTGAATGATCTCTTACGAAAAAATGGTGTGCCGCAAAAAAATATTCATTACGAGGTTTATTTTTAAGGCTTCCCGTTTTTAAGAAATTTTATGAAGAAAATAGCTTTTAAAACATTGGGTTGCAGGTTAAACCAGGCGGAAACAGAATCGCTGGCCTCACGTTTTTCCCGGGGGGGATACCAAGTAGTAGATTTCAAGGAACCGGCGGATTTTTATATCATCAATACTTGCACGGTTACAAATCAAGGGGATAGTAAGTCCAGGAACATGATAGGAAATGTGACCAATAGACCAGGCAAGCCTGTCTTGGTTGTTACAGGATGCATGGCCAATAGCCAAAAAGAGAGCTTGGAAAAAAACAGGCAAATTACGTACTTGGTAGGTAATGAATCAAAAAGTCATATTTTTGAACTGGTTGATGCCCATGCCAAAGGTGAGGTTTTCCACTTGGAACAGGGCAAAAGAAATGTTTTTGATTTTGAACCCACGGAAAAGATTTTTCATACCCGCGGGATGGTAAAGATACAAGATGGCTGTGATAATTTTTGTTCCTTTTGTATCATCCCCCGGGTTCGCGGCCGTGCTATTAGCAGAGCGGTTGATGAGGTACTGGAGAATGCCAGGCAAAATATCAAGAGAGGGTATAAAGAAATAACACTTACTGGTGTTAATATTGGGAGATACCAGGATGGTAAAACAAATTTCACCCAATTGGTAAAAAGGGTGTTGGAATTGCCCGGTGATTTTAGGACTAGGATTTCTTCCTTGGAACCCGATGGGCTGGATGAAGAATTCATAGATATATTTAATCACCCGAAACTTTGTCCCCATTTACATTTGTGCTTACAAAGCGGTTCTGATCGAATCTTGTTGAAGATGAGACGCATGTATACCATGAGGGATTATTACCAGTTGGTGGAGAAAATCAATCACAAATACCCGGGGTTCAGCTTTTCCACGGATATCATGGTTGGTTTTCCCGGGGAGACCGGGGAGGATTTTAAAGAAACTTGCAAGACAGTTGAATCAATAGGTTTCAACCACGTCCACACGTTCAAGTATTCACCGCGCGATAAAACCCGTGCGGCAAGAATGGTGGAACAGGTGCCCGATAATATTAAAGATGAATGGAGCCGCACCATTCGTGATATTTCCGCTCGGAACAGGTTGAAATATTTTCAAACCTTCAAGGATAAACTCCAGGTCGTGTTGACCGAAAGAGTGGGAGTGGACAACCTGGTTCAAGGATATGGCGAACATTACCTACCCGTGGTTGTCAAATCAGGGGATATAAGGAAAAACAGGTTCGTGAAAACAAGGATCACCGGCATGGATACTGAAAATTTAGTATTGCTGGGGGAGGATGTGGGCGGTGAATCGGTAATCGGTGATCGGTAATCGGTAATCGGTGATCGGTGGCAGTGCTAGGTAATAATGGGATCGAGCATAGTTGAGTTCACCATACTCGATCACCATTAGCAAGGTTGGGGAAGCCGGTGTCTTTTTTTAAAATTCAAGAGAAAAACCTACCATCACGTGTCTTCCAGCTTGTGGGTAATATCCATCTAATACATGCTCTTGTCCATTCAGCAAGTAAGTATATGACCATCCGTCAGCTTCATATTCTTCGTTGAAGATATTATACACCTGTACCTTGAATGCAGCTTTACCGGTAAATTTCGTGTTAAAAAAAGTTTTTATCAGCAGGTCATTGACAAAGTAGGCATCCAGTTTCTTATTTTCGCTGGAGGTATTATCCATATATTGAGAACCCGCGTACTTGGAATTGAAGAATATGCTAAGCCAATTTATCGGGTCGAACCTGAGCAAGCTGTTGGCAATAATACCGGGAGAAAAAGCCAGGTCGGACTGACCAAGGTAAACTTCATTTTGACCACCGGTAGACCAGTTATCCAATTTTATAGATAAATCATTGATTTTGTTCTTACTAAAAGAGGAATTCACTTCCCAGGTGAGGAATTTAAAAATGTTGGTTTTTCCCGAAATTTCAATTCCTGCCCGGTAGCTGCTTTTCACGTTAGTCATGACAGGTGCTCCCACGTCATTAATCTCGCCAGTAAGTACCAGTTGGTCTTGATAATCCATGTAATACAAGTTAATTTTACCTTGAAAAACAGGGTGGTTGAAATTGTATCCCAACTCGTAATCATATAACCTTTCTGGTTTTGGCGGATTATTTGCAGGGGCATCTGTATAGTTAGTCCGGTTGGGTTCCCTGTTTGCTATGCCGTATGCAACAAACATGGTATGGTTGGGTTGGAAGTTATAAAAAATACCGGCCTTGGGATTGAGAAAATGAAACTCCCGGTTTTGGGTTACATCCCTTCTGTCATCATCCATACCTGTTATATCGTGTTGTACAAAACGATATTGAAGGTCACCATGCAGGTGGAGGTTATCCATGAGTGAGTATTTTGCTTTACCGAAAACATTCATGTCATCTTTTAACCCCGTTGACTCGTACCACCGATAATCCTTTTCAAGATTTTGTGAATGGCGTGCCCAGGCGATCTCGCCGAAATGGTCTCCAGCATATTGGTTCCACCCGCCACCAAGGGTAGTTTTCAATCGGCCGGATTCATGGTGTAGGGCGTAAAAAATGCCGTAAAAATCATTGTCCAACCATTTTTTTGTTACCAGGTCGGTTTGACTGATGTTATCCATTCCTTGGGTAACATTTTCCAACCCGTAAAAGCTAAAAGGGGCGTCCTTGTTAAACTGCTCGTAAAACCCTTTCCCAGCCGTGTAGTGTAGCGTAACGTTCATGTTTAGTGTGTTGGAAAATTCTTTGAAATAGAATAATTGAACATGATCTTGCTGGTAATTATCCGTTTCGTTCTTATAAGAAAAAGGATTAAAAGTCCTGTTGGTATCCAGGATATTCCCGGGAACACCGGCCCAGGAAAGATAAGATTTCTCTTTTCCAGAGATAACGTTTAGCTTGATGAAACTTTCTTTTAATAAGTATGTTCCCGATAAGAACAGGGAGTTCATATCAGAAAATGCCCTGTCAATAAAACCGTCAGAATGAATCCTCGAGATCCTGGCGTCGAACATGAACTTATCCTTAATCAGCCCGGAACCGACATCCAGCATACCTTTCATGGTGTTGAAGGAACCGTACGAACCATGGATTTTAGCATATGGTTCAGTATATAAATGGTTTGTCTGGATATTTATGCTCGCCCCGAAAGCTCCTGAGCCATGTGTTGAGGTTCCCACACCTCTTTGGATCTGCATGTTATCGATGGAAGAAGCAAGATCAGGCAGGTCTACCCACCAGACGCCATGGGATTCGGCATCATTTAAAGGGATGCCGTTAACAGTGACATTGATCCTGTTCATGTCCATACCGCGGATGCGGTATGTAGAATATCCAATACCTGTCCCGGAGAAAGAGCTTGATACCACCGAGGGGGAATGAGAAATTAA